>PUNF01000135.1 GCA_003552525.1 Clostridia bacterium
CACCCATCAAGTGTCGCCTGCTCGATCAGCGACTGGTGGCGGGGCTCGGAAACATTTACGCGGACGAAATCCTTTTCGCCGCCGGGATCGATCCGCGGAGCCCGTCCTGCGCACTGGATCATGCTTCGTGGGAGCGGCTCTTTCGCGAGATGCACCGCGTGTTGGAGGGTGCGGTCTGCCGGCGGGGCACGACTCTATCCGATTACCGCGACGGATGGGGAGGGATGGGGTCGTACCACGCCTGCCTGGCGGTCTATGGCAAAGAAGGAGAAGATTGCCCAAGATGTGGCAATCCCATCCATCGGATGTCCTTCCGCGGTCGGGGAACACATTTCTGTCCCCGCTGCCAACAATTCGCGAAGGGGAGGTGAGGCGGGGTTTCCAATGCCCCGCGGCAAGAATGATGACCTTTCAACTTGAGTTTGAGACGCGTGAAGAGATGTTTGAGGCAATCGAGATATTGAAGAAGGAGTATGGCTTCACCGGGGAACTATCGCATCGGCAAATGGAGAACGGGACATGGCGCGTCTCGGTTCTATCGGAAAAGAGATTTCGTGAGACGACCCTCGAAAAGATGCCCGGAAGGACGATCACCGACTCATGAGCATCCCCCTCGTCATCGGGCTCACCGGCGGTGTAGGATCCGGTAAGTCCACGGTAGCTCGCATTGCCCGCGCGCAGGGTATTGCCGTCGTGGACGCCGATGCCATCGCGCGTGAGGTGGCTGAACCCGGGGGAGAGGCGCACGAAGAGATCGTCGCGTTGTTCGGACCGGGATATCAAAGAACTGATGGCTCGCTGGACCGGCGCGCACTTGGCCAGCTGGTGTTTTCCAACGAGCAAAGTCGCCGCCGCCTGGAAGCACTCACACATCCTCATATCGTTCGGAGAATGTGGGAGCAGGTGCAGGAGTATGGTCTTCAGGGGCACTGCGTGGTGATATTGGATATGCCACTCCTGTTCGAGATGCACCTCGACGAGCATTGTGATGAAGTCTGGGTGGTCTGGGCCGATGTTTGCCAGAGAATCCGACGCCTGGTGGAACGGGACGGTTTGCCAGAGCAGGAAATCCGTGCGCGCATGGGAGCCCAACTATCCCTGGAAATGAAGCGCGAACGGGCAGATGTCCTCATTGATAACTCCGGGTCGGTATGCCGTACGCGCGCGTTCGTGCTGGGGGAGCTGGAGCGGATCAAAGGATCCGCGGGGGCCAACGGTGCGTAAGCCATGCTGGATGTACGCCATTTTTTCCGTCGCACTGATCTTTGTGGTGGTGCTGTCGGCGGTGTCCGTACTCTATCCCGTCCACTATCGGGATGCCCTGCTTCACGCCGCCGCAGAGAACGACCTTGATCCGGCCCTGGTGGCGGCCGTCGTGAGAGAGGAGAGTCGATTTCGACCGGACGCGATGTCCTCACAAGGGGCCATGGGGCTGATGCAACTGATGCCCGAGACCGCCCAATGGATTGTCAGCGTTTCAGAGATAGCGGATAACAGCGCCACGGCTCTTCTCGATCCTCAAATGAACTTGCACATTGGCTGTTGGTACCTCGCCCACCTTCTCGACATTTTTGGCGACTCGGAAGTATTGGCTGTTGCGGCGTATAATGGAGGGACCGGTCGTGTCTTGCGGTGGTTGCAAGAGGGTGTCTGGGATGGATCGCTGGAACGTTTGGAAGAAATCCCCGCAGGAGAAACGAGAGAGTTTTTAAGGCGCGTGACCATCAGCCATCGAGTCTATCGATTGAAGTTCAGTCTTCGGGGATGGGAGTAGATATCTTGGCCGAAGAGAAGGAAACGCAAAAGAAGAGAGGTAGACCGCGACCCGGGGAGGGTGCCCCGTATTACCTGCCGCCCCAGCCGGAGGACGAGGTTCCTACGGAAGAGGAGGAGGTCAAGTACGGTTGGTCGGATGTATTGGCCTTCGTGATCGCCGCGTACCAGGTGCTCTTTCCAATTCTAGGGATCATGTTCGGCGTATTCCTGCTCATATGGGGAGTGCTGTGGTTGCTGGCTCGGTAGCTGTTGAATGGCCCCTACTCCTGTGTTAAAATGACTTGCGCTACGCCGAAGTGGTGGAACAGGCAGACACGCGGTGTTCAGGGCGCCGTGGGCAACCGCCCGTGTGGGTTCGAATCCCACCTTCGGCACAGGACCGCATCATCTGTACGGGTGATGCGGTTTTGTTGCGTATGAGTGCGTTTGTGCGGATTCGCCTGGGGACTGCGTTGCGGGCATGCCCGCTGGTTGTTGGACCTTTGAGCCTCAAGGTATAATTGCACCGGCTGCGCGTGAAATGGCAGTGACGAGAGGGGGCGCACCATGACCGATAATCCCGGACGAGATGATGTCGGCGCCGACGGGAAAGGTGAAGTGCGGATTTCTAACGATGTACTCGCCGTGATTGCTGGCATCGCTGCAAATGAAGTTCCCGGTGTCACCGGTATGGCCGGTGGGTTCGTCGAAAATATTTCGGGAAAACTGGGCAGACACGATGTGCGTCGCGGCGTAAAGGTGGAAACCCGGGAGAACACGGTTGGCGTGGCGTTATATATCTCGGTGGAGTACGGGTGCAGGATCCCGGAAGCAGCGCGCCAGCTTCAAATGAAGGTAAAAGAAGCCGTGGAGAATATGACCGACCTCGAGGTCACCGCCGTGGACGTTCACGTGCAGGAGGTTGTATTCCCCAGTGGGGAAGGCTCCAAGGCACGCAGGCATTCCGACGAGAAGGCCCGGGGAAAGCGAGACCCGCGCGATGACTGAAGGACGTTCGCCGGGTAATCAAGCCGATACCGCATCGGCACACACCCCCACGGACAGATGTTCACCCTTTATGCGTGGAATCATCATGGGTGGTGTGTCCGCGCTTTTCTTCGGTCTTCAGGTAGGTAATTATCTCAAGCGGCGACCGGTTTTGGTCTTTGACACCGGGTACGGGAGCATCCGCGTTTCCCGTGAGGTCCTCGAAGCAATATTTACCGAGCGTGCCCGGATTGTGCCCGGGGTGTACGCGGCCCGGATCCGCTCCCGCTGGCGCCGGGGGCAGACGCGCATTCGGCTTTGGCTCGATCTCGAGGATGCCGCCGAGATCGAATCTCGTGTGGGAGAAGTGATCGCAAGATTATATCGCACCGTGGCCGATCTGACCGCGGCGAGCCCGGTGTCCGTCGAGCTGATTATCGAGGAAATCCGGACGGTGTAGCGTCATATGGCGCTAGGAATCGGGTGAGATGGTGTCCCGTCATCGAGCGAGAATTGCAGTAATGGAGACGCTCTACCAACTGGATTCAATGTTCCAGGGGAATATCGGCGTGTCCACGGTGGAGTCGCTTTGCACGGAAGCGTTGGAGCGTCATGGCGTCACCAAATGTGATTCTGTGGCGTTCGGCTATACCCTGGCACGCAGCAGCTGGGAGCATCGGCGGGAGACCGACAGGGTGATCGCCGATCTCTCGCGCCGATGGGCGTTACACCGCATCGGTCGACTCGAGCGCGCAATCATGCGGATGGCGCTAGAGGAAATGTGGCGTCTTGACATTCCACCTCGCGTGGCCATCAACGAAGCGGTTGAACTGACCAAGAAGTACGCGTCGGACGAGGCCGCCGCATTCGTGAACGGGATCCTGGGTGCATGTGTGGAAGGTCGACCGGCGGAGCACGCCGGGCCCAAAAGGACGGGACCCCGGAGATGCTCCCGCGAGGGTGAAGGAAGCTAATCCTCTACGTTTTGGCATTTGCCGCGACAGGTTCATCGATCTATTGATCTGAGAAAGAAGGCGCGAAACGAGGGAGGAATATGCATGTCTGCAGAAATCATTGATGGCAAGGCGATCGCCAAGGAACTACGGGCAACCCTGAAGTCCGAAGTTGAAGAACTGGTCGACGACCACGGGATTACCCCGGGTCTCGCTGTCGTCCTGGTCGGGGAAGATCCGGCCTCGCAGGTATACGTCCGGAATAAGCATCGTGCTTGTGAGCGTGCAGGAATTGCCACCCGCGATATTCGCATGGACGAAGATGCGACACATCAGGAAGTCATGGATGCGGTACAAGAGTTGAACAATGATCCGAACATACACGGCATCCTGGTGCAGTTGCCCCTGCCGGATCAGATCGACGAAGAGGAAGTCCTCAATGCCATTGATCCAGCGAAAGACGTGGATGGTTTTCACCCGTTTAACCTGGGGATGTTGCTTTCAGGCCAACCGACATTCGTCGCCTGTACCCCTAAAGGGGTCATGCACATGATCGATGAAATGGGCATCGACCTGACCGGGAAAGAAGCAGTTATCATCGGCCGCAGCACGATCGTCGGGAAGCCCCAGGCGCTCTTGCTGTTGTATCGCCACTGCACCGTGACGATTTGCCATTCTCGGACACAGGATCTGGCCGAACACTGTCGCAACGCCGATGTGCTCGTCGCTGCGGTGGGGCGGCCGCATATGATCACCGGAGACATGATCAAGCCGGGTGCGACGGTTATCGACGTTGGTATCAACCGGCTCGAGGACGGTTCCCTGGTCGGGGATGTGGACTTCGATTCGGCGGTTGAGGTCGCCGGCGCCATCACCCCCGTACCCGGTGGGGTCGGGCCCATGACCATCGCGATGCTGCTTCGCAATACCGTGGATGCCGCTCGTCGGGCCGCGGGGCTCTAGCGCATAAGGGGGAATGCCGGTGGATCGCACCGGCCACGAACTTCAAATATGGACGGTGTCGGATATCACCGGCGCCGTCCGAGACGCTCTCGAGGTTCCCGAGTTTCAGTCGTTGTGGGTCCAGGGCGAGATCTCCAACCTGCGAAGGCCGGCGTCCGGCCACGTCTATTTCACCCTCAAGGACGCCAGTGCCTCCCTGCGCTGCGTACTCTTCAAAGGGGACGCGGCTCGGATTCCCTTCCGACTCACCGAAGGTACCGATGTCCTGCTGCACGGTCGAATAGGCGTTTACGAACGGGCGGGGGAGTACCAGTTGTATGTTCGCGGGGCGGAGCCCGCTGGGCTGGGTTCCATGCACCTGGCGCTGGAGGAACTTCGTCGGCGACTGGAGGAAGAGGGGCTGTTCGATCCCGCACGCAAGCGGAGTCTCCCGCGTTATCCACGGAACATCGGGGTGGTTACCTCGCGCAGCGGGGCAGCGCTCCGCGATATCGTGCAGGTAGCGCGACGGAGAAACCGGGGCGTAAACTTGTTGCTGGCCCATGCTTCGGTTCAGGGAGAGACCGCGCCGGGAGAGCTTATCGATGCTTTGCACCGGATCAATCGATCGGACGTCGAAGCCGTGATCATCGGCCGCGGTGGTGGCAGCGCAGAGGACCTGTGGGCCTTTAATGATGAAACGTTGGTGCGAACTGTTGCGGAGATGGACATACCGGTGGTATCCGCAGTAGGTCATGAGACCGACGTCACTCTCGTGGACCTTGTTGCGGATTCGCGTGCTCCCACGCCTTCTGCAGCCGCTGAGCTTCTGGTCACCGAAGCGCGCGTCATGGCGAGGGAATTGATGGGAATCGCGCAAAGGCTTTCGCGTTCGTTGGAGTATATGCTTCAGTCCGCTAGCGCGCGGTTGCGCGCAGCATTGTATGCCAGGGTGTTTCGTCACCCCGAGGACCTTATACGTGATCGCCAACAGGCAATGGATCGCTCCACCGAGCGTTTGTATCGGGCATGTCGGAACACGATTCGCGATTCCCGCAATCGCCTGAATACCGCGTCGGCCCAGATCCGGGTGTTGAATCCCCTGCGAGCCCTCGACCGCGGCTTTGCTCTCGTGATGGACCGCGAGGGTCGGGTTGTAGAAGACTCTCGGGATCTGGAGATCGGTGCCCGGCTACACCTGCGATTCGCCCGGGGTAGGGCCCGGGCTCAAGTGACCGAGACCTGGGATGAGGAAGGGGATGCACCGTGACAGATGTGAAGGATTCGGACAAACCTTCGTTCGAGGAATCCCTGGAGCGATTGGAAGAAATCGCGGCTCAATTGGATTCCGGTGGCATGAGCCTGGACGAATCCCTGGAGATGTTCGAGGAGGCCATGGAACTCGTCCGTTTCGCCACGGACATGTTGCATGAGGCCGAGGGAAGGGTCGAGGAATTGATTGAATTGAATGAGGATACGCTCGGGCGCATCGAGATGGAGTTGGATGGTCCATGAGCGCCTCTACCGTGGATGTCCCGGGATTCTTTGAAACGCTGACTCCCTACATCGAGGCAGAACTGGAAGGCCGTTTGGCCATCCCTGGCGCACCACCACGCCTGTTGCGGGCAATGCGGTACTCGGTACTAAGCGGCGGCAAACGGCTTCGGCCAGTTATGGTACTTCTGGCTTGTCGGATGGCTGGTGAATCCGTCGAAAGAGCGCTGCCCGCCGCTTCGGCGCTCGAGATGATCCATGCCTATTCGCTCATCCACGATGACCTCCCCAGTATGGATGATGATGATATGCGCCGGGGAAGGCCCACCACGCATCGTGCTTTCGGTGAAGCGGAAGCCATATTGGCAGGAGATGCCCTCCAGGCCCTCGCTTTCGAGGCGCTTGCCGATGTCGATGTGGAACCCGCCGCCCGCGTGCAAATGGTGCGGATTCTCGCCCGTGCTGCCGGGGCATCGGGCATGGTAGGGGGGCAGGTGCTAGACATCGAGGGTGAGGCCGAAACCGCGGGAGATCTCGACGTCATGCATGGAAAGAAAACCGGGGCACTCTTTCGGGCGGCAGTCTTGCTGGGTGGTTTGTGTGGTGGTGCAGATGATGATCTACTGGGCTCTCTCACCCAGTACGCTGATGCCTTTGGCCTGGTGTTTCAAATCTCGGACGATCTCCTCGACGTAGTCGGTGACCCCGATAAGACCGGACGCTACCGGGGGTCGGACGCGGAACGGGCCCGGCGCACCTACCCGGGCGTAGTGGGTGTCGACGCGTCACGTAAGCGCATGGATACCACGGTCAAAGAGGGTCTGAAAGCGCTCTCTCAACACGGCTCCGCGGGCGATGAATTGAGATCGCTTTTGGTCTTTGCCTCGGGCAGACAGGGATAATGACGGTGTCATGAAAACGGGCCTGGTGGGCCGGGGATCCGGTGGCTGTGGGGGATATAATCGCTGGACACCCACGGGCGCATTTGCTACGCTATTGGCGCGGGAATGAGTCTTTCGACTAGCCCGTGCTCGACAAGTGACCTGTTCGGTTTGATGTTTCGTCAGACTGCCGGACGGGGAGCAGTATCCTAGTCGGTGTCGCGGTGTCTGAAAACGGGCCTAAAAACCCGTCGAAGGCACATCGATGAAGCCTCTGGTGCCGGCTGCTGACGCCCAGTTAGGGGTCGGTGCTGGGGGAAAGTGAAGTGGGAGGCATCGCAATGGCATGCGAATCGCGTTCCTACTTCGCGCGGAGGCCCAAATGCGTGGCGCAGGAGTGATCGAGCTCCGGCTACGGTTTGGTGTCAAACCTGTATGCGGGATGACTGTGTACAGCGTAGCCCGTCCTGAGTGGATGGGGGTGAGGTGGGGTCGGTTCAGGACTCCAAGGCCTTGGCATCTTGGACTTTGTCCGCTGAAACCCCATCTGCAAAAAGGACTAGGACAACCGCGAACCGTTGAGGAAAACTCCTAGGCTGCTCGGGGGAACCCGAGGGATGTTGGGGATTGAAGTGTGCGCTTAGTGGTAATCCAGCTCCGGCATCGGTGACGAGTCGGAAGGGGGCTTAAAGGGAAACCGCTGGTTGGCGACGACCAGTGTCCCCTTGGGAAATCCTGCTGGACCTCATGCCACAGCATTTACCCGACAGCCTTCCCCGTTCGGTAGTCATTTTTTGCGTGATGATCATGCGCGTTATGGAGGCGGTTTCTTGTCAAGGCGGTCCAACAATCGACATTCCCGTCCCTTGCGCCAGGGGATATACTTCGGCGTCCTCGCCCTACTGATCACCCTGCTATTGAGCGCACCCTCACGGGTGATTGCAGATCGTTTAGACATATTCGGAGCCGGCCTCGTATTGCTTTTCATCGTTGGGGTGGGTGTGCTTTTCGACATGGTTGGCGTCGCAGCTGCCGCGGCAAATGAAGCCCCTTTTAACGCCATGGCGGCGCGGCGAATTCGGGGCGCATCCCATGCGCATCGCCTGGTGCGGAATGCCGAGAAGGTTTCAGCCGTTTGTGCGGATATGCTCGGTGATACCGCGGGTACGATCGCGGGGGCGGCTGGCGCCGCACTGGCCCTGCGTTTGGTCCTGTTGGATCCAGTGCTCACCGATTATGACACGGTCGTCCACACCGGGGTGTTGGCTCTGGTGGCCGGACTTACGGTCGGGGGCAAGGCGGCATGCAAATGCCTTGCCATTAACCGCTGGACGAGTATTCTCCTGATTGCGGGTAAAATAATGTGGTGGGTGGAGCGATATCTGCACATCTCCATCCTCGGTAGAGAGAATTCCAGGGGGAGGCGTTAGTTGTGGCGGAATGCGGGTCCCTTTTGTCGAAGATTACCTGCCCGCAAGACTTGCGCAACATGGACTCCGCGCAATTGAAACATCTTGCCAAAGAGATACGCAGGTACCTAATTGATAGCGTATCGGAGACCGGTGGGCACCTAGCGCCCAATCTAGGCGTCGTGGAGCTTACCCTCGCCTTGCACTACGTCTTGGATAGTCCGCGGGATCGCATTGTTTGGGATGTGGGGCATCAGAGCTATACGCACAAGATCATTTGCGGCCGACTCGGCGATTTTTGCACGCTTCGCCAGCCTGGTGGGATAAGTGGTTTTCCCAAGATGTCCGAGAGTCCGCACGATGTCTTCGAGACGGGACACTCGAGCACGTCGATTGCCGCAGCCTTGGGCATGGCCGTCGCTCGCGATATCCGGGGTGAGGATGGGGAAGTCGTGGCGGTGATCGGTGATGGCTCGCTTACGGCCGGACTGGCTTACGAGGGGCTCAATAACGCTGGACACCTGGGCTCCAAGTTGATCGTCATCCTAAACGATAACAGTATGTCAATCTCGCCAAACGTAGGTGCCATGTCCGGATACCTTTCACGCTTGCGCGCCGATCCCACCTATAATCGCCTGAAGGAGGACGTAAATAACCTGATAGATCGACTACCGAACCTGGGTAAATCTGTGGCGGGCAGTGTACGTCGCGTAAAGGGTAGTCTTAAGTACCTGCTTTTGCCTGGAATGATTTTCGAGGAGCTCGGATTTACATACCTTGGCCCGGTGGATGGGCACGATATCTCCAGCACAATCGATGCCCTCGATCGTGCGCGCCGCGTACCTGGCCCAGTGCTGTTGCATGCGATCACGGTCAAGGGCAAGGGCTATGCACCCGCCGAGCGTCGTCCGGACAAGTTCCATGGTGTGGGTTCGTTCGATCCAGAGACTGGGGACGGGAAAGCATCGGCAGGGCCCAAGGCGCCGGCGTATACGGATGTATTTGGACAGGCACTGGTGGATATGGCAGAACGGGATGAGCGTGTCGTCGCCATTACCGCGGCAATGCCCGATGGCACGGGCACGGATAAGATGGCCCAGCGTTTCCCAAAACGCTTTTTCGACGTGGGAATCGCCGAACAGGGTGCAGTAACGTTTGCCGCCGGCCTCGCGGCCCGCGGGATGCGGCCAGTTGTTGCGATCTACTCCACGTTCTTACAACGTGGTTACGATGGCATCGTGCATGATGTCGCGAACCAAGAACTTCCGGTACTATTCGCAATCGATCGGGCAGGCATCGTTGGCGCGGACGGTGACACGCACCAGGGTGCCTTCGATATCGCCTATTTGCGACATGTACCCAATATGATTGTTGCCGCACCGAGCGATGAGGCGCAGCTGGTGGACCTGATGCATTCGGCGCTCGCATGGAACTTGCCGGTGGCCATTCGATATCCGCGGGGCTCCGGTCCCGGCGTACCAATCGAAGAACAACCGAAACATATCCCGGTGGGTAAGGGCGTGCTGCTTCGCGAGGGCGATCATGCCGCTATCCTGGCCCTGGGACATCCCGTCGACGCTGCATTGCAGGCCGCCGCCGAACTTGAGAAGGACGACCATCGTGTCGCCGTCGCCGATGCCCGTTTCGCAAAGCCGCTGGATGAAGACCTGGTCCTTGACCTGGCGAAAAAGGTTCCGTTGCTAGTTACCCTCGAGGAAGGAAGCGTGCAGGGTGGTTTTGGTAGCGGTGTGCTCGAACTCTTGCATGCCCGGTTATCCCCCGAGGATATACCGGAAGTATCGATCGTGGGTCTTCCCGATGCGTTCATCCCCCACGGGGATCAGGATGCCCAGCGTGCCGAGCTCGGCCTGGATCGGGCCGGGATTCTTCGCCTCCTGCGGGGCCTGCTGAAAGAATCGTCGTCGTATTCCGCGGATTGAGAGGCAAGATCATTGTCACAGCGCAAGAGACTCGACACCGTCCTCGTTGAGCGGGGCGAGTTTGCAACGCGTAACGCTGCCCGCGGTGCCGTAATACGCGGGGAAGTTATCGTGGACGATAGGCGAGAGCTCAAGCCCGGCCGTAGGATCCCAGAGACTGCTGCGATCCACGTCATGTCTTCGCCCCCCGTTGGACGTGGTGCCCTGAAGATGGAGCGCGCACTGGAAGTGTTCGGTCTCGATGTCACGGGTACAGTCGCGATGGATGTGGGCGCATCGACTGGCGGCTTTACGGAGACGCTCCTGCACTACGGTGCCGCTCACGTATACGCGATCGATGTCGGGCGGAACCAGTTGCATCCGGATCTGCGAGAGGATCCACGGGTGACCAATATGGAAGGCACCGATATTCGTCGGCTGGATGCTGGGCTCCTCGACGACCCGATAGGCCTCGCGACCGTGGACGTTTCCTTTATTTCCCTGAGCAAGATCCTCCCGTCCCTCGGTACCCTCCTGTCGCCCGAGACTCCCGTGATCATGCTGGTCAAGCCACAATTTGAGGCCGGGGCGTCCCGAGTAGGCGGGGGAGGAGTGGTCCGAAGTCGTGAAACGCATCGCGAAATCTTGATGAAGACCGCGGATGCTGTACAGGACCTGGGGTTCGTCCCTGCATCGTTGACGCATTCGCCGGTACTCGATCCCGATAGCAACCTCGAGTTTTTCCTATTGGCTTACGTGCGCCGAGCCCCCCAGGGAAACCGATTCTACCTGCCCTCGGAATCGGTTTCCGACATGATCGATCAAGTCGTTGCAGATGCTTGGTCGGAGAAGCAGGGTTGGACCACCCGTTGGGAGAAGAAGGCTTCCGATGCTGATATCGTCGGAGGCACTGATCGGTGCCCGGCGAAAGATGAGGAGGGGTGTAATGCATCCAGTACTGAAGGACGCACATGAGCGTCGCGAAGAGATGGTGTCGCTCCTTGAGACCCTGGTGAACATGGATTCCCCGAGTACTGACCCGGAGAAGACGACGGCGATCAGCCACTTCGTGGGAGAATGGTGCCGCGACACGGGTGCGGAAGTCGAGTACATCTCGCGTCCGAACGTGGGAGATCATGTGCGTGCGACATGGTATCCCGAGGGCGTTCAATCCCTGGACGATGGTCTGTTGCTCCTTTGCCATCTCGACACGGTTTGGCCCGTTGGCGAGGTGGCCGAGCGACCCTTCAAGGTGGAAGGCGATGTTGCCACTGGTCCGGCCGTCTTCGACATGAAGACGGGGGCCGTGCAGGCGCTCGTCGCCGTGAAAATGATGGTCGAAAGCGGATCCATGCCCGACCGTCCCATTACGCTACTTTGTAACACTGACGAAGAGAACGGCAGTCTCACCTCTCGTCCCATTATCGAAGACCTGGCAAAGCGCTCCTCGCATGTACTGGTACTTGAACCCTCCGTTCCGCCGGGTGCACTCAAGACCTTTCGCAAGGGCGTCGGAAGGTTCGATGTGACCACCCGTGGGCGCGCTTCCCACTCCGGGGCCGATCATGCAGCCGGGATCAGTGCAATTGACGAGATGGCACGACAGATCCTATACCTTCACTCCCTGACAGATTACGATACGGGGACCACGGTTAATGTCGGCGTTGTCGAAGGCGGCAGCCGATCCAATGTCGTCGCGGATCGTTGTACCGCGAGGGTGGATCTTCGCGTGAGCAGCATAGAAGAAGGCGATCGAATCGTTCCAAAGATACTCGGGCTTACCCCTGAGCTCGAGGGGGCTACCGTGGAGGTTACCGGTGGCCTAAATCGTCCACCGATGGAGCGAACAGAGGGAATCGTGAAAGCCTTCGAGAAGGCGCGGGGCCTGGGCCAGGAGCTGGGATTGGAGATCGAGGAAGCGGGTACTGGTGGTGGAAGCGACGGCAACTTCACCGCGGCCTTGGGCGTACCCACCCTCGATGGTTTGGGCGCAGTCGGGGCCGGTGGGCACGCCATCGACGAGTGGGCTTCCGTACAGGGCATGATCGAGCGTACGGCTCTGCTCGTTCGCCTGCTACAGGAACTATAGGCATCTATTGAAAGGGGGCGAGCACATGCACCTGGCGGTCATATCAAATCGCGCCCGTGATCAGGACATGTCGGTTACTCGTCCCCTGGTTGCCTGGTTGCGGGATCGGGGTGTGAAGATCACCCCCGGGCCCAGTCTGGCCCGTGACCTGGGCGAGGAAGTTACGGACATCTATTCCTGGCCGGAACTGGGCATTCGCTTCGTGATTGTCCTCGGTGGTGACGGGACGCTGTTGCAGGCCGCCCGCGACATGTATCCACTGGGAATTCCCCTGCTCGGAGTAAACATGGGCCAGCTGGGGTTCCTCACCGAGGTGGAGTTGGGGGACCTGTACAACAGCCTGCCCAGTTTCCTAGATGGAGAATACGAGGAGGATCAGCGCCACTTCATCCGCGCGACAGTCTTCCGCGATGGTACCGCGATAGAGGATTTTCTTGCCCTAAACGACGTGGTGATTGGCAAGGGGAGTTTTTCGCGTATGGTGGATGTGCGCGCCTGGGTGGACGGGGCATTGATGGGTCGATATCGCGCGGATGGTATCATATTGAGCACGGCGACGGGTTCAACCGCCTACTCGCTATCTGCGGGTGGACCGATTGTTCATCCGGAACTGAAAGTGCTGATCGTGACACCGGTATGTCCGCACTCCTTCTACGCGCGTCCGGTGGTACTTAGCGAAGATCAGCGGGTAAGGATCCGTGGAGATTATCGACACGAGGACGGCCATCCCTTGCTTACCATTGATGGACGCCAGGGTCGGACCTTGATGGATGGAGATGTCGTTGAGGCGAGGTTAAGCGAACGCACCATTACCTTACTGCGCCGTCCCGACTGGAACTTCTACGAGGTATTGCAGCGTAAGTTTTCGTCCATCGAAGCAAGTATCGACTGGTAGTGATTGGGAGGAAGGTTTGCTCGCTCACCTACAGGTGAAGAACTTCGCGCTCATAGAAGATATCGAGGTTGAGTTGTCCGATGGGCTCAACGTCATCACGGGTGAAACCGGGGCCGGAAAGTCCCTCTTCGTCGACGCGATGCAGGTAGCCCTGGGGGGACGTGGATCCACCGAATTCGTTCGAACAGGGGCCGAAGAGGCCACGGTGTGGGCACTTTTTGACCTCCCGGACAGCCTACATGCCCAACAGATCTTGGATGATCTGGGCATCGAGGCACCGGAAGCCACCGTGCTCATCGAGCGAGAGATTCGCCGAAGCGGCGCTAACCGGGCGCGGATCAATGGTCGGCTCGCCAGTGTTGCCACGATTGCTGCCTTCTCGAAATCCATGGTCGAATTGCATGGCCAGCATGAACAACGGGGCCTCATTAGCCCCAACAGGCAGAGGGAAATTCTCGATTCGATGGGTGGGCCCAGCCTTGCCGCTGGCTTGCAGGCGGTCGAGTCAGCCGTTCGTCGCCTTAGGAGCATCTACGAGCGACAGCGCGAGATCCTCGGCG
>PUNF01000114.1 GCA_003552525.1 Clostridia bacterium
CGGGCGGCGATCCAGCGGATACGATCCTTCCCGCGTAGCGGTGCACAATCCACAAGACGGCACGTCCGGGCGGACTTCATTCGGGTAAACATCCGACGGCGGCGGTCCACTTTCTCCGTTGTAAGGACCAGCACGGTGCTGTCATTGGGGTCTATCGCATATTGCAGCAAATCCTCCTCCCCTGCGCCGCCGAGAATGGCGGGAGGATTATCCACGACAATCAGTCGTGTCTTGCGGTCAAACGTCGGCATCATGCATGCTGCCAGCGCTTCATCCAGCCGACTACCGTCGAAGTGCTGGCGTCGCATGGGATCGTTCCGAGGGATTTCCAAATGCGCCCGTAAGCGGCGAATGAATTCCTTTCGCAAGTATGCTTCCTCACCAAATAGTAAGTAGACGGGTGCAGCACCCTCACTACGCAGGGCATCCAAAGCCTCTCGATAATTCATTTTCGCCCCCTTACTCACGCACATACATATCGATGACGCAAAGCGTCCACAGCACACATGTTATCCTATTGTTCATCCCATCCCAATACAGAGGACGCCGGCCGCATCGTAACCGCCCGCCAGCGCTCACCATCGGTCTCGATGACGAGGGCGCCGGACTCCTCGGTGGTCACGACCCGCGACGCCACTTCCAGGAGGCGCTCTAGAGTGTCGGGATGGGGATGACCGTAGAAGTTGTGACCGACAGAGATACCCGCGAGTTCCGGGGAAACCCGCGCGAGGAATGCGCTGCTGCTTGCCGAATCACTCCCATGGTGACCCACCTTGAGAAAATCGGCCGCCAATTCCTCTTCGGCCCCCAGACGAAGCAGCGCCGCTTCACCAACGCCCTCTAGATCACCCGTCAACAAAGCACGCCAGGCTCCATATTCCACCGAAAGCACCGCACTGCGCTCATTCAACCCCCAGTGTGCGGGGGCATCATTGGCCGGCCACTTCACTGAAAACCTTGCCGATTCGGCCATCCAACTCTCCCCGCGGTGGATTTCTTTGGCCTTCACTTCTTCCGGCGGTCGGAAGGATCCCGGAGTGGAATACCAGATCTCGTCCACGGTGATCTTCTCCGATAGCGCGTCGAGGCCCCCGTAATGATCCAGGTGGCCGTGGGTAATAAGTACGCGATCGATGGTATGGTGCCCTCGATCCTTCAAATAGGGTATTACGGAATGGGTGATTGCGGCATAATCCTCCCAGGCAGGACCCGCATCGACGAGGAGCGCTTCCTCGCTGCCCACCTCGACCAGGATCGCGTCTCCTTGGCCAACATCGAACATGATCATTCGGAGATCTCCGGGTGCCGGGATCTCGGGCGCCCAAACAAACATAAGGGCAGAGACCCACAACCCGGCGACCAGTATCCACCTCCCGAGGCTAGCAAGCGTAAAACGCCGTCGCGGATCGTTTCCCGTAAGCAAAACGACTGCTGTACCGCCGAGGAACCCGGTTGCAAGGAGTCCAACATTTTGATCCAGAACTGGTGCCATCTCTCCACAACGCGTCATGAGCGCGTACACCAGTTGCAGGGGCGTTGCCACCGCACCCACCATGATGGCAGGTGCGCCCACCAACGACAGCAGCCCCGTGCACCACGCCGCCATCAGGATGATCGGGAAAATTGGCGTCAGGATGGGACTGAGCGCGAGCCCCAGCGGAGCCAGGCGGGCAAAATGCCATAACGCTAGCGGCATCGTGGCCACCCAGGCGCCCGAAGAACAGGCTAGCAATCCCATAACCTTCCCCGGTCCCCTGCATGCCCAGGTGTGGAACACGATAAGGATCGCAGCGGACGCCGCGAAAGATAATTGGAAACCGACCTCCACCAGGCGATAGGGATCATGGGCGAGCAGGATCGCCGCCGCCAGAGCAAGACTGGTGCCCGGCGGCGAAGAGCGATCGAATGCCCGTGCGATTCCGTGGACACCGAAGACCAACGCAGCCCGCAGAGAGGAGGACGTAGCGCCCACGAGCAGTGCGTAGGAGAAGACAAGGCCCATGGCCACCAGGGCGGAGGTCCTTCGCCCGATAAGCGGCGTCAGCAGTTTAAGCACGATGGCCCCCAGTACTGCGATATGCATACCGGAGACGGCGAGGAGGTGCGCGACCCCTGCGCGCCGCAGTAGATCGCTATCGTGGTCAGTCAAACCGCGCCGATCACCCAAGCAAAGGGCTCGCGTCAATGCGCGAGCGCCCGCCGGCAGTCCGGAATCGAGTAGTCCCTGCTCCAACCGCTGACCGATCCGTGCACTCATGCCGGGCGAACCACGGGGAATCATGTCCTCCACTTCCAAGATCCCCGTAATGCCGTGGCGTTCCAGGTATTCGCCGTAGGCGAATCCACCCGGATTTCTCCTTGCCGGCGCCGGGGACAGTACACCTGAAACCGTATACGACGCGACCATCGGTTCTTCTGGGGAGTCTACCATTATTCGAGCACCCTCGAGTCTTGGGTGGTCGGGGGCGGAGAGAATCCTGCCTCGCCACGGGGAGTCACTGAAGCCCGGTCGTTCCACCCGAATCTCGAGGTGCAAGTCGGTCTTCTCCCGAGTAATCTCGGGAATCTCGAAGCTGGCCCCGCCCCCGCGGACGATTCCCAGGCCGACACAGGCGATGAGCAAACCGAGGAGCGCAAGCCCACCTAACCGACGTGTGCTAGAAACGAGGGCAAGTAGAATGGTTCCGGCACCCGCGAGTGCGATGCCCAGGGGCATCGGGGCATCGGCAAAAAGGACGGCACCAATACCCAGGCAGAAAGCGATGCTACACAGAATGTGGTGTTGGATGAAAGCATCCTTCGAGGGCCGGCTGTTCACCATCCTACCCTGGCAGGGATTGGAACACAACGGGATGCGACGCGATTCGGGTGCGGGGAGGAGCCCAAAGATAGGCACAGCCCCGCGATCTGGACGCACGTCTCAAATCCCGGGGCCGCATCAGGCTATATGTTTGCTAGCGCTTCATCCACACTGTTCCTGTATCAGGTCCTGGAAGGCATCGTACACGCGGCGGAATACCGGGCCCGGACGGCCATCCCCAACCTGGCAACCGTCCACCTCCACGACCGGGA
>PUNF01000087.1 GCA_003552525.1 Clostridia bacterium
AAAATCCATTTACCGGAGCAGCCCATAATTTATATTGGCCTGCCTGCTGGTCTAACAACTCCAGCTCTAAAAGCATCTACATTTACATCATTGCTGATGATTACAATTACCCTTACATCACTGATGATGTTTATACAAACATAAATGATTGTAATTATATTTACGATTACACAAACATCATTACAACTACAAACGTTTGACTTACATAATCGTCATCACTTTCATCATCATTTGTAATTGTACTTACACAATTATTTACGTAATTACAAGCACAAATATAATCACAATTATAATCATTTACACAAACACAAGTACAATCAATTACATTTACGTAATCGTTTGTACATTTATTTTTACATACATCACTATTTACAATTGTACAATTATTGTTGTTTGTACTTGTACAATTGTTTTTATTTACAATGATGTTTGCATATTTGTAAATATCATTGTTTACAATTACCGTTACGCTTGTGTTTGTGCAATCATCATTGTAATCATTTGTGTTTGTATAATTGTTTACATCATTGTTTACACAAACAATTACATCAACATCACTCGATCTTGGCCTGCTCAATTAAAATGTCCACAGCCAGGCGGACCAGTTCAGATTTATCCCTTCCGGATTGCTTGTGAAGCTTGTCCAGTTCTTTAAGCTGGTCCGGTCTAAAGTAGTGGGTCATTCTTACATATTCCCTTGTCTTTATCTTTTTAGGTATAGTGATGATGCTGGATGTATCGCTTTCAGCTTCAGAGGAAGGGGAGGGAGGGCTGCTTTCCTGTTCCTTTATGCCTTCCTCGGTTATTTCTGATGCGCTTTCCTGGCCAGCTTGTTCTTTTTCTTCATCTGGCTTAGTATCATTCTTTGGCTTTTCTTCACTGTTTTCTTTGATGTCTTCTTTAATATCTTCAACTTCTTCTTTCTTTTCTCTGGTATCCTGAATCTGGGGTAATAGGTCGTCTAAAGGGTTTGAGCCTGTACGCCTTTTTTTACTCATACTTTAGCCCCCTTCATAATCTCTTCTGCGAGCGCCCTGTAATCTTCTGCACCCGGGCTGCTATCCTTATATATAAATATATCCTGGCCGAAGCTCGGGGCTTCGGTTAAGCTTATGTTCGACCTAATCATGGTCTTAAATACTTTGTCGCCAAAGTGCTCCTGGATTTGCTCCACAATATCCCGGCAGTGTATTTTCCTTCCGTCATACTGGGTAATTACTACTCCCAGCATTTCGAGATCCGGGTTAATGCGTTTCCGGACGATATCTACAACCTGAAGCAGCTGGCTGGTCCCGTAAAGGGCCAGGTATTCGCTGGCCAGCGGTATAATGTATTCTTTAGCGGCTGTTAAAGCGTTAATGGTCAAAAGGCCGAGAGAGGGGGGGCAGTCGATTAAAATATAGTCATATTCGTTTTCCAGTTCTTCCAGGGCTTCTTTTAAAAGGAATTCCCTTCCCGGCTTTGCGTTGAGGACGGTTTCTGAAGCGCTTAAGTTAAGGTTGGAAGGCACCAGGTCGATGTCGCCATTGGGACGATCCACATGAATTATGGTTTCGTTTATTTTTATCTCTTCTTTCAATACCTCATATATTGTAATTTCTAATTCATGCGCTTTAACTCCGCTTGTTACTGAAAGGTTACCCTGGGGATCCATATCAACAAGCAAGACCTTGTGTCCTTTATCAGCCATGGCTGCCCCCAGGTTGGCTGTTGTGGTGGTTTTGCCTACACCGCCTTTTTGGTTTGCAAACGCTATGATTTTCATTTCAAGGCCTCCGTTTTAGTTATTTAGATACTATCTCTTAAGGTGTACTATTCTGCCTTCCTTGTGCTTTCGCCTTTGGCCGCTGTTATAAATTCATTTATCGTTGATTCACTAATCCTCCAAAGCCTGCCACCGCCGACCTTGGTCCCTTTAATTACCCCTTTACGCAACCATCCCCTGACGGTATCAGGGGACACGTGTAGAATCTTAGCGGTTTCCTCCGGGGTTAAGAGCTTGTCATCTTCCATTTCAATCTCTCCTCGTGTTGTAATGGAATCTTAATTAGCGCGATTTATACATCTTAATATTGATTAACATTACATTGTTACAATAACATTTGCTGGGAATAATAGCAAGATCTATTTTCTTACTTTTCTAATTTCCGTAAAATGGGGGTTTATTGGGATCTTGAGTTGAAACGGTGGGGAAGTTTTTGGAATGATTTTATGGGCATATTAAGCAGCTTAATTGGATTTGGGCTTGCTCCAGCCCCTAATTTTATTCATCTGTCGCCCTGTTTCTATTTCTTTTGTTACCTCTTCATCCCTAAGATTTATTGCCGGAGTACCGTAACGCCCAAGTTCTGAAAGAAACGTCAGCCTTTCCATTCCGGCCAATTCAGCAGCCAACCCTGCTGACAGTCTTCCCAGTTCATAAAGTTTAGCAGCCAGTAGAACTTTAGCTTCTACAGAAAATTCTTTTTCAGTCAGCTTAAGTGTTTCTTGAACACCTTCCGGTATAGGTATTTTCATTTCCATTGTGTTAACACCACCTTCAATTTCAATGTAATGACCTTTATTATTTCAATTCGCTGTGTGACTTGATGATATGCTTTATAATTTCATATTCAGTTTCCAGGGCTTTATATTCTTTATAAAACTCTGGATCTTTAAGCTGTTCTTTTAAATGTTCTTTGTAATTCATTTTAATAGGATACCACCTTTTAATGCAGACTATACCATAGATGTTATGCTTTTTACTATCTTAAAGCTACTTTTAATAGCCTTTATCCAGCATCCGCTAAATCTCCACAAAATAGTTCTGTTTCGGCCAGTAATCCATAGCAATCACTTCATAGGGCCGGCCGCGGCGGTTCTTTAAAAGGACCAGTTCCAGGGGCCGCGGTTCTCTGTTTTTCACCTCGCTGATATCATCATCTTCGTTTTTACGAAGCTGCATGGCCAGGACCACGTCTGCAGTGTATTCTATAGCACCAGATTCCTTGAAGGCCTCAAAGGCAACATCAGTCTTGTAGTTGGCCCGGTTGAAAGAAGAGATGGCTATAACCGG
>PUNF01000194.1 GCA_003552525.1 Clostridia bacterium
CGTGGTCCGACACCGTCAAGACCGGGGACGGCTCGATGATCGAAATGTCCGGACACCTCGCCCACTACGATCGCCGCCGTGGGATCGCCCGCAGTGTCATCACCTATTGCCTAAAGAAGCGAAACCGGTTACAACAGGTGGAGACCGAGGACTTCATCCTTCGCTACCACGACACCGACGCCTTCTGCGACCGGCTCACGCGCTGCGGGTTCGCCGAACCCCAACTCCAGGTGGGTTACCACGATGCACATGCACCCCCCACTGCGGAACAGCCCACGATCATCATGGCCCGAAAACCCACCCGAACCCGCTGAGCCCATGCGCGCGCGAACACGGCGGCAGGGTATCCCCGCGCGATCATCGAAATACCGGGACAATGCAGCGACATCACCCATGCAAAGCAGGCCGAGGGAGGTCTATCGATGCCCGACCTTCGCGTAAACTACGCGGGATTGCAGTTGAAGCACCCCATCATGGCGGCCGCGGCCGGGATCACCGCCACCGTGGAACGCATGCGACGGGCCGAAGAGGCCGGCGCCTCCGCGATATGCGTCAAATCGCTCTTCGAAAACCCCATTCCCCGCCAGGGGGATCCCAGCCCGCACATGCGCATCATCCGCCACGGACAGGGTCCCCGGGCCTTCACCCTGTACTCCTACGAGCAGGCGGCCCACATGGACGAATACGCGTACGCGGACCTGATCCGCCGGGCCAAGGAGTCGCTCGGGATCCCGGTCATCGCCAACATCGACTGCGCCAGCCCCGAGGCGTGGTCCCGTTACGCCACCATGGTCGAAGAGGCCGGCGCCGACGCCGTGGAGGTGAAATCCTGTCCCCACGGCGAGCACCTGATGACCGGCGACGAGCTCGCGGCGGCGGTGGAAACCGTGAAAGCCCTGGTCGCCATCCCGGTCATCGCGAAGATGCCGTCTCAGCTCACCAATCCCTACCTGGCCGCCCTAGAGCTACAGCGCCGCGGTGCCGATGGCCTGGTGATGTTCAACCGCCTGGTGGGGCTCGACATCGACGTGGACGCCCACGCCCCGGTGATGCACGGAAGCTTCGCCGGGCACGGCGGTCCATACACCGTGCCCTACCGGCTGCGGTGGATCGCCCAGGCCTTCCCCGAGCTCGACATCCCCATCTGCGGCACCGGTGGCGTCAGCACCGGCGAGGACGTGGCCAAGTATATCCTCGCGGGCGCCACCTGTGTGCAGCTGGCCACGGCGGCCATCGTGGAGGGCTACGAAGCCTTCGGCCGCATCCGGGATGCCTTCGCCCAATGGATGGAACGTCACGAGCACGCGTCCGTGGACGACGTGCGCGGGATCATCGCCCACCGCGTGCTGGGGATCGGCGAAGTATCCCGGCACCAGACCGTGCGGGCCGAGATCGCCCCCGACCGCTGCACCTCCTGCGACCTGTGTCGCCGCGTCTGCATCTACGACGGGGTGGCATACCGCGGGGATCACGGGGAAAGCAACTACCAGGTCAACGAAAACTGCGTCGGTTGCGGTCTCTGTCGGGACCTGTGTCCCGCGGGCGCCATCGCGATGCGCGCCCTCGACGCGGAGTAAGCACAGGACCCCACGGGACCGGGCGCGACCGACAGATCACAAGACACGCGAAAACGGGAGGGGATCCCCTTGAAACTACACGGAATCATCCCGGCCACGGTACTGCCGATGACCGAGGCGTGCACCATCGACGAACCGGCCCTCGAACACTACATCGGATGGCTCCTCGACCAGGGTTGCCACGGCCTCGCAATCAACGTCGACACCGGGGAGGGTCCACACCTGTGGCCCGAGGAGAAGGTCCGGGTGCTCGAAATCGTCAGCGGCGTGGTCGCCGGCCAGGTGCCCATCATCGCCGGCCTGGGTGCCACCTTCGACGATGCCGCGGTGCGGGCGGCCCGGGAAGCGGAGGAGGCCGGGGCCGATGGCCTTCTCGTGTTCCCCATTCCAGCCTGGCGGGGGCAACCGCTGCCCCCCGAGATGGTTTACAACTACCACCGACGGGTCGCCGAAGCCGTCTCCATACCCCTGGTCGCCTTCCAGCTGCAGGATGCCCTGGGCGGTGTGGAGTTCGATCGCGAGGTGCTGGCGCGCCTGTTCGAGATTCCCGAGGTGGTGGCCATCAAGGAGGCGGCCTTCGACGCGAGGAAGTACGTCGATACCGTGCGCTTCCTCCGGTCCCTGCCACGCGACGTCACCATCCTCACGGGCAACGACAACTTCATCATGGAATCCTTCGTACTGGACGCCGACGGCGCCCTGATCGGTTTCGGCACCCTGGCCACCAGGATGCAGGTGGACATGTACGAGGCCTGGAGGGCGGGCAATACCCGGGAGGCCCTGGACCTGGGAGAGAAGATCCAGGGATTGGCCGACGTCATCTTCGACCACCCCGTCCGGGACTACCGGGTCCGGACCAAGGAGGCGCTGGTCATGCAGGGCGTCATCCCCCGGGCCACCGTGCGTCCCCCGCTGCGGCCCGTGGACGACGACGAGCGCCGGCGCATCGGGGAAGCCCTGGAACGCATCGGTTTACTCTAAGCACGGGAAGGCGGCAGCACCCGACCAGCGACCACGACCGGCACAATCGCAGATGGACCCCGGGAGGGATAGTGCGGATGTATCGAGAGGAACGGATCAATACCGAGGATAGGGGCGCATTCTACGACGCCCTGGCGGAGCAGATGGAGGCACTGTTGGAGGGCGACCTGGGCCCCGTCGCCAACCTGGCCAACGCCGCAGCCCTGATCTACCTCCAGGTGGAAGGGCTCAACTGGGCGGGCTTCTACCTGTTGCGGGGTGAGGCGCTCGTCCTGGGCCCGTTCCAGGGCAAGCCAGCCTGCACCCGCATCGCCATGGGCCAGGGCGTCTGCGGAACGGCCGCACGCACGCGCAAAACGCAGGTGGTTCCCGACGTCCACGCGTTCCCCGGGCACATCGTGTGCGATCCGGCGTCGCGATCGGAGCTCGTGGTGCCCATCCTGCGGGGCGATGACCTCGTCGGGGTGCTCGACCTCGACAGCCCCCACCCCGCGCGGTTCGACGAGGACGACGGGCGGCACATGGAACGCATCACCGCCATCATCGCGGATTATCTCGACCGGTAGGGAGTATCGCGAGGGAATCCGATGGGATCGGGAGGCGGGGCCTTCGGGCGCCGCCTCCCCTTTGTACCCGGTCGCGCTGCAGTCAATCTTTCGGATCATCCGCGTGCCGATGGGGTGGGCCCAAAACGCGCCACCGCCGATGAAGATGCCATCCACCGGGCCCTGCCCGCGTGAAGCCCCACCCCGGTGTCGTCCCGGGGCTCGTCGGAAGCATCCCGGGGTCCTACTGCGCGGCCACGGCGAGCGCCTCCTCGATGGCCTTCAAGATAACCATGCTACTGTAGGTGGCGCCGGAGACGGCATCGACCTCCAGGGACTGCTCCGCGAGGACCCGTTCGATAACGGCCTCGGCCGCCGCGCCCCGCCCGTGCATGTGTCGCGACAGGTCGATGCGCGTCATCCTGTGATCCTCCACGGTGATCTCGACGGCGACGGAGATCGGGATGATGGTGTGGGCGCCGGAATAGGTGCCGTCTGCGATCGCCGAAAGGTCGACATCGGCGACGCCCAACTGCGCCAGCCGCTCGAGGTTCGCCTCGAGCGTTTGCACCGCCAGGTAGGCCCCGGCGCCCAGTAACACCAGGAGCACAAGGATGATGACCCACTTCCTGTTCACAACCCATCTCCCTTCTCGCCCGGCTCCCGGCACCCGGCCGGGAGACGATCTCCGCGCTGCGGGCCGCCCTCCCCGGGGGTGTCCGCCCCCGATCGCGCGTCAGCCCGTCTTTCGGATCATCCGCATGCCCATGTGGATGGCCCACAACGCGCCATCACCGTCGAAGAGAAACTGCACCGGGTTTTGGACGTCCGGGCCCACTTCGATGGTGGCCAGGGTTTCGTCGTGGAATACCACGGGCCGGTCTTTTCCGGCGAGGCGCGCCACCAGGGCGCCGTCCTTGACGTCGAAGGATACCGCGCTGCCCTCGCCCGAGCGGAAGCGGCCGACGTAATCTTGCAGTGTGTCTTCGGACAGGGTGATCTCCGGCTTTGTGGGCGCCGCGTCGACATCCAACCCGGCCGCCGCGTTAATCAGCGCCAGGGATAGGTTCTCCACCGGGATGTTGGTGAGGTTGGCCTGCACCGCCACGGTGACGTCGAGCTCGCGGGCCAGCGCCAGCTGGGCGGCCACGCCCTTGTCGCTCCCCCCGTGGCGCACCAGGGTCAACCCCATGTGATCCTCCACCACCTGGAGGCCGTAGCCGTAATGCAGCCCCGGGCGGATCTGTACCTGCGGCGAAGTCATCGCCTCCACGCCCTCGGGCGAGAGGATGGCGACGTCATCCACCGTACCCCCGAGGCGGTATACCTCGAAGTAGCGGAGCAGGTCCCGCACACAGGACTTCATGTGTCCACACCCGTACATGGCCTTCTTCTCCCACCATCCCGGGGCGGCGAATACGTCCTTCTCCTCCCCTTCGCCGGTGGAGACATACAGCTCGGTCACCTCGCCCATGGCATCGATGGCGTCCGGATCGTATCCCGAGCGCGTCATGCCGAGGGGGTCGAAGATGTTCTCCTGCACGAAGGTGGCGTAATCCTCGCCGGATGCCCGCTCGATGATCGCGGACAGCAACCCGTAGCCCTCGTTGGAATAGCTAAACTGCCCACCGGGGGGACCGAGCATCTCGAAATCCAGGGTGGGCAGTAACTCCATCAGGTCCTCGAAGGTGTCGATGGGGTATATCTCGTCGGGATCGAAGGCCAGCGCCATCCGGTGGGCGTTGGGGTCGCGCCGGATATCCCGCAGCTGGGCGTAGAATCGGCTGGGCAGAGACGGCAATCCGCTGGTATGGCAAAGAAAGTCGTGGATGCGGATCCCATCGGCGTCAGCACTCCCCGGGAGGCGAAACTCGGGCAACCACTCCCGCACCGCGTCTTCGGGGGAAAGCACGCCCCGGTCGGCCAGCTGCATGGTGGCCAGGGCCGTCACGCTCTTGGTAATGGAGCCCACGCCGAAGATCGTCTCCGTGGTGGGGGCCAGCCCTTCCTCGCGATCCCGGTACCCGAAGCCATCACCGTACACGATCGTTCCGCCGCGGGCGAGCCCGGCGGCCAGCCCGGGAATGCGATGTCGCTCCCGTATCCCCTCGAAATAATCCTTGATGCTATCAACCTGCAGTTCCATCCATCCTCCTCCGTTCACTGCCGGGGGAAAGACCCCCTATTCCTCGCCCATGTTCTGCAGGACACGGGACAGTTCCTCCATCACCTCCCGGGATCCGGCCCCGGGGGGCACCCGGAGGGGGTTTGCCACCCGCACCCGGACCGCGCCGCGACGGGGCACATAGCGCCCGACGGGCAACACCGTCTCCGTCCCGTCGATCCGGACCGGGTAAATGGGAACACCGGTACGCAGGGCGAGGAACCCGGCACCGCGCTCGAGGCGATCCCCCAAATCCTCGCGCACGCCACCCTCGGGAAAGAGGGCCACGGGCGCCCCGGACCGGAGGACGCCCTCGGCGCGCTGCAGGCTGCGGCGGCTGGCCGCGGGCCCCCCGAGGGGCAGGACCCCCGCCCCGCGGACCACCCACCCCACCACCGGGATGCGAAAGAGGTAGCCGGCGGCGAGGAAGGTCATGGGTCGGGGGACGAGTGCGGCGAGGAGGAGCGGGTCGATCACGCTGCGATGGTTCGCACTCAGGATAAAGGGGCCCTCCGCGGGCAAGCGCTCGACGCCCCGCGCATCGACGCGGATCCAAAGCGGGAGGATGCGCCGAAGGAGCGCACGGCCGTAACGATACGTGCGGGTCGGCATGTCCCGCACCCCCTTCCCTTCACCCGTGGATCCCGCGCACGGGGCGCGGGCCCGGGCGCGCGACACCCGGGGGTTCCCCCGGGTGTGCGAAAACGATCCCTGCATGTCTCAATGCGCATCGCGGTCCCCGGCCCCGGGCATACCCGGCAATTCAACATTTTCCACCCGCCGGGGCATGTCAGCCGGATCTTCCCCCGGGACATCCCGCACCGTCTCTGCGAGCCGGCGCTTTTCGTCCGCACCCATGGACTTGATACGTGCCTCGAGGCGCGCCGCCGAAGCGCGATCCACCACCCGCCACGCGGCCAGCATCCGCCGCGGGGCAAAGGCACGGGTGTAGCGCCCACCGCGGCCGGCCCGGTGGGCCCGCCAGCGACCACGGAGGTCGTTGGTGATGCCGGTGTAGATGCGCCCCCCGCGACACTCCAAAAGATACACGAACCACGACGCGGAAGGCGTCGGATCAGGATTCTTCCTCGAGGTCGTCATCCTCGCCGGGCACCGCCTCCTGCAGCAGCGCCAGGGCACGCTCGACCTCGGCCTCGGGCACCCAAATGCGGACGCCGGACCACGGGTTCACCGATCCCGGCCCCAGGATCACCGATCCCGCCGGGTCGTATTGCGGACGGGCATCGATGCCCTGGGATTCCAACAGGGCCAGGACCACCCGGGCCTCGGACAGGTTGGGTACCTCCCAGACCGCGATCCATCCATCCCAGTTTTCCTCGTATCTGTCCATGCGTCTTCGCTCCATTCCGTCACACCCTCATCGTTACGGAGATCGCCGTCGGCGTCAATCTCGGGGTCGGGGGCCACCGGCGGCGAAGACCGTTGGGCTCCCCTTCCCCACCACCCTGTGATACTATTCCCTTAACGTCACGCGGGTATGCCCGCACGCATGGCAAGGAGCGTGGTGCAGCATTGGCAAGGAGGAGGCGGAAACCGGCGCTTTGGCCGGAACGTCGGTGGCTTGAAGCATTTTCGCACGGTCGCTGGGCATTGGCCCTGGCCCTGGTGCTGTTTTTGGGTACCATCCTTTACCGACCGGCCGCGACCGGGGGCCCGTCAGAAACCGACCCTCCCGGGGAGCCCACCTACGAGCAGGTCATTCGCATCGCCCTCGCCAGCGAACCGCGAACCCTGGATCCCCACGCCCCCGCCGAACCCGGCTCGCGGATCATCGCCGATCTCCTCTTCGACAGGCTGGTCTACACGGACGAAGACGGGCGCGTACATCCGTCCCTCGCCGAATCCTGGGCGTTTTCCCGGGGCGGCAATACGCTGCGGTTTACCCTGCGAGGGGGCATTCGCTTCCACGACGGGACCCCGGTGGATGCAGACGCCGTGGTCTATACCTTCCGCCGCCTCATGGACCGGTGGCCCGAGGACGACTGGCGCGTACTCCTGGGTCCCCTCGAGGGTCTCGAGGCCCCCGATGTCTACACGGTAGTCATGCATTTCTCCCGGCCCCATCCGGAGATCCTTTTCCGGCTCGCCTCCCCCCTGGCCGGGATTCTCTCCCCGGCCGGCACCCGCGATCGGGGTGATGGCTTGCCGGGTCCCACGGGCTCCGGTCCCATGCGGCTGGCGGGGCCGTTCCCATCGAACCCGATCCGGCTCGTTCCCCACGCGGACCACGCCGTCCCGCGCGGCGATCCGCGTTCACCCGCACTCCCTCCCCTCGATGCGGTGGAGCTGGTGCCCCTGCCGGATGCGGATGCGCGCCGGGAGGCGCTGGAACGCGGGATCGTGCACGCCATCCCCACACACGCACCCACGGAACTCGCGGACGCGTTCGACCTGGTGCAACAGCCGCTGGGGCACAACCTGACCTTCGTCGGTTTCGATCATACGCGGGCGCCCTTCGATGACATCCACATGCGCCGGGCGGTCGCCCACGCCATAAACCGGACCGCCCTCCTGGAACGCGTGCTCGACGGGAACGGGGTCGCCAATTACACGCCCCTTCCGGTGGGTGCCTGGGGCCATGACCCCGCGCTCGCGGAGCACGCCCCCGATTACGACCTCACCGCGGCCCGCGCGGCGATCGCGGACGCCGGCTATCTCCCCGCCCCGGGCGGGGGCTGGGAGAACGAACGGGGGGAATCCCTGGCACTCAAGTTCTGGGTGCACTCGACGCCGGCGACGATACAGGCGGGAAGGGTGTTGCGCGAACAACTCGAGGCGGTGGGGATGACGGTGGATATGCAGGTGATGGAACCGGCCACCCTGCGGGCGCGGCGCGACGAAGCGGACACGTATCACCTCAAGCTCACCCGCTGGACCTGGCCGGACAATTCTCTGCTGTCGGTGCTTTTTTTCAGCCCGGGTTGGGCGGGTCGGTACAGCCACGCAGGGGTCGATGACGTACTGCGGGCCCTCGATGCGGCGACCGATATCGAGCGACGCCACCTCCTCGGGGTCGAGGCCGGGCGCCGCCTGATGGACGATATCGCGATGGTCCCGCTTTACACCGACGGCTCGACCTATGCCCATCGGCCCGAGCTGCGCGACCTGCGCATCGACACCAGGGGACTCCTCCGCCTCGGTGAAGCCGTGCTGCTAGGTCCACCGGAGTCCGACGAAAAGGCCGGCAACCGGACGCCCTAGCGGCCGGCGTACCCCTTCGGCAGCGCGGCGGGAGTCGAAGATCGGTCGCCGCACACGCGGGGACCAACTAACCCGGCAGGTCCCTGCCCTGCTCTGCATAGCGCAGGAGATCCCACATCAACCCCGCACCATCCCCGTAGAGCACGTAGGATGCGCCGTCTATTTCGACGATCAGATTGGTTCTCCCGTCGAAGAAGTTAATCCGGGTGAGCGCACGGCCATTGCCCGCATCCTGGTATACGTGTACCCTCACCGTCCGCGGTTCACGCGGATCGCGGTCGACCTGCCCGTACCGGGCCCCCGGGGTGACCACCTCGGGCCTCAGGGACCGTCCCTCGAGCGTGGCCAGGAAGTCCTCGATCAAGGCCTCGTCCTCGATGGACCACGCCCGGAGCGTGGGACCCGGGAAGAGGACCTGCACCTCCAGCTCCGATATCTCGGCTTCGCCGAGGCCGCCCTCGACGGTGTCGACCAGGTCGCGGGGCCAAAAGGCGAATACCAGGAGTGCCGCGAGGGCGAGACCCAGCACAGCACCGATCCATTTCCTCCGGTTTCCGCGTCGCCA
Organism: Clostridia bacterium; assembly: GCA_003552525.1. Taxonomy (GTDB): domain Bacteria; phylum Bacillota; class Sulfobacillia; order SLMV01; family SLMV01; genus CSSED11-154. Next base: position 9,055 of record PUNF01000194.1, read on the forward strand.
TGGATGTCTTTGGGACAAATGCGGGCACCCCCCGTTTCACGCAGCCACTCGTTCTGCTCCTTCTCCCGCGCATCTTACACGAGAAGGCGGGCCAGAGCCAAGGGTCGGGTGATCCCCGACACCCCTGGCAGGGGTCCCGGGCCCGGAATCTCCCCGAGAAAGCACGCCTTCGGGGGGACACCATCGCCCAGCAAGGGGTTTGCGATCCGAGCCGAGGAAGGGAGGTGGGCCCGGGTACCCGGCGGACCCTACGGCCGGCCCCCGGGCATTGGCTGGCAGCGGGGGCAAATGTCCCCCGGCGTGTTCCCGGTGCGGATGCGGATGACCGTGGTCCCGCACATCCCACACGGGCCGCCCTCGCGGTAACCGACCACGAAACGCTCCCGGCCGAAGCGCCCGGGCCGGCCGTAGAGATCCCGTTCGTAGTCCGCACCGCCCAGGCGCAGGGCCGTCTCCAGGACCCCGCGCATGGACCGGTGCAAACCAAGGATTTCGTCCTCTTCGAGGGTGGGGATCTTCCGGAGGGGATGCACGCCGGCCCGCGCCAGGATATCGTGGGCGTAGAAGTTCCCGATGCCCGCGATGCGGCGTTGATCCAATAAGAAGGCCTTGATCCCGCCGCGCCTCCCGGCCAGCATCCCCCGGAAGGCGTCGATGTCCAGGCCCGCATCCAGGGCGTCGGGCCCCAGCCGACGCACCGGGTGCGCGTCATCGTCGCGGGCGACGTAGTGCAGATGTCCGAGCCACCAGAACCGGATGAAGATCCCCGATCCCTCCCGGGTCTGCAGGCGGACGCGGTAGTGCGCCGCGGGTTCTTCGGCGAACCCCGGGAGGCGAGTCTCCGCACCCATGCCCAGGTTGATCGCCAGGAGATCGCCGGACGCGTCGTAGAGGCTCAGCAGGATCCACTTTCCCCTGGGGCGGACCCGCACCACCGTCCGACGCAGGATCCGCGCCCGCATCCATTCCGGCGTCCCGTTGAGACACCGCGGGCGCGTCACCTCGAGCGTCGCGAAGGTGTGGCCCCGGAGCGCATCGTGCAATGCCTTTGCGATGGTCCGGATCTCGGGCAGCTCGGGCATACTCAGACCCCCGCGGCGCGGCGGCGCAGGACGCGGCCGGCGCGGACACCGAGGTGGCGGTCGTCGCGGACGGTCTCCCGGCCGTTGACGAACACCGACCGGATGCCGACCGGGTATTGCAGGGGCGCGATATAGGTGGCGCGATCGGCCACGGTCTCTGGATCGAAGAGCACCAGGTCGGCCCGCATCCCGGGCCGCAGCAGCCCGCGGTCGCCGAGACCGAGGCGGGCCGCGGGCAGTGCCGTCATCTTCCGCACGGCCTCTTCCAGAGTGAGGATGCCGCGATCGCGCACGTAGGTTCCCAGCACGCGCACGAAGGTGCCAAAACCCCGCGGATGGGGCTTGCCCCGGGCCAGGGGGCCGTCGGCGGCCCCGACCCCGGAGTCGGAGCCGATCATGGTCACCGGATGCACCATGATGCGCTCGAGGTCCTCGGTGCCGATGGTGAAATATACCCCGCCCACGTTGCCCCGGTTGTCCAGCAGGAGGTCGAAGGCGGTGTCGAAGGGATCCTTTCCCCCCGCCTCCGCGATCTCCGCCACGGTGCGGCCCTCGAGTGCCGGGTACGCACAACGCGTCACGAGGGTGTTCTCCCAGCCGACCCCGCGGTAAAGGCTCACCCAGCCGTCCACACCCTCCTCGATGTCGCGCCGCATCTGGTCACGGGTCGCGGGGTCCTCCAGGCGCCGCAACAGGGCGTCGACGCCCCCCTCGTGGGCCCACCCGGGCAGGTAGGCGGCCAGGCCCGTGGCCGAGGCTTCGTAGGGATACTGGTCGCCGGTGACGTCGATGCCGCGCGCACGGGCCTCCTCGAGCATCTCCAGCAGGCGGAGGCTCGATCCCCACATGTGCCGACCCATGGCCTTCAGGTGCGCCACCTGCACCGGGATCTCGGCCGCCTTCCCGATGGCGAGCGCCTCCTCGATGGCCAGGAACAGGGTGTCGTTCTCGCCGCGGATGTGGCTGGCATAGATCCCGCCGGCGCGACCCGCCTCGCGGGCCAGCGCCACCAGTTCCCCGGTACGGGCGTAGCTGCCGGGAGCGTAGATCAGGCCCGTGCTCAAGCCCCACGCGCCCTCGGCCATGCAGCTCCGAAGCAGCGTCCGCATCTCGTCCAGCTGTCCATCGGTCGGGGACCCGGCGTCGAATCCCATCACCGCGCTGCGCAGGGTTCCGTGCCCGACCAGGGCGAGCACGTTCGGGGACATCCCGCCATCCTCCAGCCACGCGAGGTACGCGCCCATGCCGAGGGGTTCTTCGGGCAATTCCAGGGTGGGATGGTCCACCGCCAGCCGGCGGCGGGCGCCCGAGAGCGCCGGGCCCACAAGCGGGGCCGCCGAGTTTCCGCAATTGCCGACGACGGTGGTCGTCACGCCCTGTCGAATGTGACTGTGCCCATCTCCGTCCACCAGCAGGGGCCAATCGGAGTGGGTGTGGATATCGATGAACCCGGGGGCCAGGGCGGCTCCGTCGGCCGAAAGGACTTCCCGGGCATCGGCGCCGGCGAGGTCCCCGACGGCGGCGATGGTATCCCCGGCCAAGCCCACGTCGCCCCGGTACCAGGGCGCCCCGGTGCCGTCGACGATCCGGGCGTTGCGAATGATTACGTCCAGCATGGTCGCCTCCTCGCGAGACCCGCTCACAGGATCTTCTCGGGATTAAGGATCCCCCTCGGGTCGAAGCCATCCTTGATGCGCCGCATCAGTTCCAATTCCACCGGATCGGTGTGCGCGCGCAGGTAGGCGCGCTTGGAGTAGCCGATGCCGTGCTCTCCACTCACCATGCCCCCGAGGGCGGCGGTCTTCTGGTAGATCCGCTCCATCGCGGCATCGCGGCGGCGTTCCCAGGTACCATCGGGCAAATCACCCCGGAGGATGTTGATGTGCATGTTCCCATCGCCCGCGTGGCCGAAGCTGGAAAAGGTCAACCCGCATTCCTCCGCGACGCGATCGGCGTAGGCCATCATCTCCGCCATGCGGTCGCGGGGGACCACCACGTCGCACTCGTCGATGTCCGTCCATCCCAGCGCCTCCAGGAACGCGCCGCGGGCGTCCCAGAGTGCTTTCTGCCGCTCCGGCGTATCGGCGATGAGCACATCCTCTGCGCCCCCGTCGAGGCAGATGTGACCGGTGCGATCGATGAGCCGGTCCATCTCCGCGGGAGACGACGCCTCCATCCGAAGCATGAGGTAGGCGGGGGCGTCGCCGTGGGGAAATTCCCGGCCCAGGTAATCGGTGGAAGACTCGAGCACGTCCCGCCTGAAGAACTCCAGGGCCTGCGGGATGATGCCGGCCTTGCCCAGGACGGGGACCAGCGCGACGGCGTCCTCGGCCCGGGCAAAGGGGACCAGGAGCGTGGTCAGTACCTCGGGCAGCGGGAGCAGGCGCACGGTGATCTCGGTGACGATCCCGAGCGTCCCCTCGCTCCCGATCATAAGGTGCATCAGGTTGTAACCGGAGGCGTTCTTGGCCACCTTGCCGCCGAGACAGAGCACGGAACCGTCGGCGGTGACGACTTCCATACCCCGGACGTGATCGCGGGTCACCCCGTACTTCACCGCCCGCATCCCCCCGGCGTTGGTCATGACGTTCCCGCCGATGGTCGCGCTCTTTTCCCCCGGATCGGGTGCGTAGAGGAAGCCCCGTTCCTCCATGGCCTCCTGGAACGTCAGGAGCACGACACCGGGCTGTACCCGGGCCACCATGTTGGCCTCGTCCACCTCGAGGATGCGGTCCATCCGCCCGGTGACGAGCAGGATTCCCCCGGCCACGGGCGCGGCCCCGCCCATGAGGCCGGTCCCCGCGCCGCGGGTGGTGACGGGGATGCGATGGGCGTGCGCCAGCGCCATGATCCGGGCGACTTCCCCGGTGGTCGCCGGGAAGACGGCCACCTCGGCCCAGCCGCACACCGGGGCCATCTCGTCATGGGAGTATTCCTCGGGCAAGCGATCCCGGGGCACGAGGTTTTCCGGGCCCACGATATCCTCCAGCGCGCGCAGGCATGCATCGGTCACGGTTTCATACGGCACGGGCGTCACCCCTCTCCTCGATCCGATCCAACAGCGCAGGAATGATCTCGTACGCGTCCCCCACCAGGGCGTGGTGGGCGACATCGAAGATCGGCGCGTTTTCGTCGGGGTTGATGGCGATGATGCGTTCGCTTCCGCGCATCCCCGCCACGTGCTGGATGGCGCCGCTGATCCCGCACGCGATGTAAAGCTTCGGCCGGACCGTGCGGCCCGATAATCCCACCTGCTGCGTGGACGGGAGCCAGCCGGCCTCCACCAGGGGACGGGAACACCCGACGACCCCACCCAGGGCATCGGCGAGGCGATGGAGCATGTCCAGGTCCTCGGCCCGGCGGATGCCGCGCCCGGCGGCCACCACCACGTCGGCGTCGGCGACCGTGTCGGCGGCCGGTTTTTCCCGGACCTCCAGGACGCGCCCGGGGTACTCCGGGTCCGGTCGGAAGGGCAGGCGCTCCAGCGTCCCCGTCACGGGCAAGCGTCCCGCCCGGGGCATAACCCGCGGGCGGACCGTGGCCATCTGCGGGCGATGGTTCCCACTGAGAATGGTGGCCATGATATCCCCGCCGAAGGCCGGCCGCGTCTGCAGCAGCTCTCCCCTTTCGTTGACCTCGAGCGAGGTGCAATCGGCGGTCAACCCCGTGCGCAGGCGCACGGCCAGGCGCGGGGCCAGGCTGCGGCCCACCGGGGTGCCCGCCATCAGGACGATCGACGGGAGCGCGTGTCGAACCGCGCCCTCGAGGGCATCGGTGTAGGGCTCGGGGCGAAAGTGTGCGAGGGACGGGTGGTCCAGGACGAGGACGCGGTCCGCACCGTGGACGAGGCACTCCCGCGCCTCGGCATCCACGTCGGCCCCGGCGACCACCACGGATAACGCCTCCCCGAGGGCATCGGCGAGGCGGCGGCCCTCGCCCATCAGCTCCAGGGTCACCGGATCGAGGCCATCCGCCGCGCGCTCGGACACCACCATGACGCCGCGGTAACGGGAGAGGTCCGCGACATCGCCCGCATCCTCCTCGCCCGGCAGGCCCAGGGCGCCGCGGGGGCAGGCGTCGATGCACAGCCCGCAAACCCGGCACCCGGCCCCAAAGCGCGGGACGCCCTCCTCGAGGACCACGCCGTCGAAGGGACAGACCGCGACGCAGGCGCCGCAACCATCACAATTTTCGTACGCTACGCGAAGCACGCTCACAGGTATTTCCACTCCTCCAGTTGCGCCAGCAATCGGTCGGTCAGTTCCCCGGGGCGCCCCCGCCAGGTCTCCCGCTCGGGATTGCCCGGCGGCGGGAAGATCTCCTCCACCCACGTGGGCGATCCCTCGAGTCCGAAGTAGGCTTCCTCGCCCTCCGGTGGCGCGAGGTCTTCGCGACACCAGGTCTCGATGGGGCGATCGCGCGTGGCGAGGCGCCGTCGGAAGGAGGGGAGCCGGGGTTGGTTCACCTCGCGCGTGACGGTCAGGAGGGCGGGGAGCGCGAGCGCGACGCGCTGCACGCGGTCCCCGGCGTCCACGACGGCGCATACCTCCCGCCGGTCCGCCTCCTCGATGCGCAGTACGTAGGAGGCGTGCGCAATGTGCAAAAACTCCGCCACGCCCGGACCCACCTGGGCGGTATCGCCGTCGGTGGTCTGCATCCCGGCCAGGACCAAATCGTGGGGAATATCCCGGAGGGCCCGGGCCAGGGTGTAGGCGGTGGCCAGGGTGTCTGCCCCGGCAAACGCGGCATCCGAAAGCAGGATGCCGCGATCTGCGCCCATCCAGAAGGCCTCCCGCAGCGTGTCCTCGGCCTGGGGTGGTCCCATGCTCAACGCGGTCACCGTCCCCCCGAGGCGATCGCGCAGGGCCAGGGCGGCCTCCAGGGCGTGGAGGTCGTAGGGATTCGTCTGTGCGGCCACCCCCTCGCGGACGAGGTTGCCCGTCTCCGGGTCCACCTCGACCTCGCCGGTCCGGGGCACCTGCTTCACCAAAGCAACGAATTCGATGTGCATCACCATCCGATCCGCATCGGGCGGGTAGGGCCCCACCCGTCATGATTGCCTGCGCATCCCGGCCGTGGCGCCTTGTGCCCGACGCCGGGGCGGGATACATTGGGAGTCAGGAGATCCCGGGAGGTGCGACGATGTCCGATGCAGCGGAAAACACGCGCGATCCCTTCGCCGAAAGATCCCATGACTACGATCGATGGTACCATACTTTGACCGGCGCGTTTATCGATCGCGTCGAAACCGCGCTGGCCTTCGACATGTGCCCGCCGCGCCCCGGGGAGCGCGTGCTGGACGCCGGCTGCGGCACCGGGAACTTCGCGCTGAAGCTGGCCCGGCGCGGCTGCCGCGTCACCGGGGTGGACATCTCCCCCGGGATGCTCGCGCGCGCCCGGGAACATGCCCGCGCGGCGGGATTGCAGATCCGCCTGGTCCGGGCGGACATCCGCCGCCTGCCGCTGCCCGATGCGTGCTACGATACCGTCTACTCCATGACCGCCGTGGAGTTCATACCCGAGCTGGACGTCGCCCACGCGGAATTGATGCGGGTGCTCCGGCCGGGCGGGCGCCTGCTGATCGGTACCATCTCGCGCGAGGGTCCCTGGGGGCGGGCGTACGCGGCCCGGGCAAAGCGAAAGCCCGATTCCATCTTCGCGCACGCGCGCTTTCCGGCGCCCGAAGAGGTCCGCGCACTGGACCCGGAAAACCTGGTGGACCTGCGGGAATGCCTCCACATCCCCCCCGATGCACCCGAGGCGGCCTTCACGCCCGGGGAGGAGTGCCGGCGACGGGCCGAAGGTGCGCCGGGCGGCTTCTTCTGCGCCCTGTGGCATAAGCCCGCCGGGGGATCGCCATGACGGGGGCCGCACGGTGGGTCATCGTGGCGGCGGGCGGGACCCTCGCGCCGGATGCCCTGCGGGCGCTCCTGCGCCCGGGGGATCGACTGGTCGCCGCGGACGGCGGCGCCGACCTGCTGGCCGCGGCCGGGGCGCATCCGGAGGTGGTCATCGGCGACCTCGACTCCATCTCCCCGGGCCTGGCGCAGTCCCTCGAGACCGGTGCGGATGGAATCTCGCTGATCCGCCACCCGGTGCGAAAGGATGCCACCGATGCCGAGCTGGCCCTCGCGTACACCCTCGGGGAGGCGGACGCGCGGGCCGAAATCCTGATGGTCGGGGTGTTCGGGGACCGGATCGATCACGGCATCGGGATCATCGGCGTGCTGGCGGGCCTGCCCGAGGCGACGCGGCGCCGCATCACGCTCAGCGACGGCCGCCAGTGCGCCTACGTCGTCGGCACCCGCCGCGTCCTGTACGGGCGACCCGGGGACACCGTGTCCGTCCTGCCCATGACCCCCCGGGTGGCGGGCGTCACCCTGGAGGGCTTCTCCTTCCCGCTCCGCGACGGCACCCTCACCTGGGGCAACACCCTGGGCGTGAGCAACCACCTCGAGGGGCCCGAGGGCCGCATCACCATCCGGGGACGGGGCGTCGCCCTCGTGATCCACACCCTCGATACCGCCTAGAGTCGGTAATATTGCGGCTTCCTGCCGGAAAAGTACGCACCACAGTGGATGCCGCCGTCCCGCGCGGCCCGGGCCGCGCGCCCGATGCCCCAGGCCATGTGCGAGGGCTGGTGGGAGTCGCTGCCCAGCGTCACCGCCCGGCCCCCGAGTTCGCGATAGGCCTCGAGGATCTCGGCAGAGGGGTACAGCGCATCGGCGTTTTGGCGAAGACCCGAGGCATTGATCTCGAGGAGCCGGCCCCGCCGGAGGAGGTCTTCGAGGAGGGCGCGTACCTGCCCCCAAAGCGGCGATCGCGCCGACAGGCCCCGCCCCGCGTCCCGCGCCGGGCCGAAGCGCTTGGGCAAATCGAAGTGGCCCACGGCATCGAAGTCGACCTCGGCCGCCATGGACCGCATATCCTCGAGATAGGGCGTGAAGTAATCGAGGGGATCGGCCCCGGACTCAAAGGAGCGCGGGAAGGAGTAACACGTGTCCCCGCACACGTGCACCGAACCCAGCACGAAATCGAAGGGATAGCTCCCGAGGAACGCCGCGATGTCCCCGGCGGCACCGCGATAATAACCGATCTCGATCCCCAGCCCGATCCACAACCGATCCCGGTAATGGCGCTTCAGCGCCCCGACCTCGCGGATCAATTGCTCCATGGTCCCGGGGTCCGGCACCACGTCGCCGGGGGCGAACTCGGCGTGGTCGGTGAAGCAAAGGCCCGCCACCCCCATGTCCTCGGCGCGGCGACAGACCGCGTCCAACTCACTCTCGCTGTCCGGGGAGAAACGGGTGTGCACGTGCATGTCGAAAAGGCCCCGCGCGCCACCCCGCGATGTGCTCGGGCTCATGCGCGCTCCAGGTACTCACCCGAGCGGGTATCGACGCGCACCATGTCCCCCCGTTCGATGAAGAGGGGAACCTGCACCTCCGTGCCGGTCTCGAGCGTCGCGGGCTTGGTCCCCCCGCCGCTGACGGTGTCGCCCTTGACGCCCGGTACGGTGTCCACCACCTCCAGCGCCACCGAGGCGGGGAGCGTCACCCCCACCAGGCGTCCCTTGAAGGTGAGGACCTCCACGTTGTCGTTCTCCTTGAGGTAGTGGACCGCGTCGCCGATGTCCTCGCCGGAGAGGCGCTCCTGCTCGTAGGTCTCGATGTCCATGAAGTGGTAACCCTCGCCGTCCTGGTACAGGTACTGCATCGTCCGCTTCTCGAGGTGTGCGCGGGGCACCTTTTCGCCCGCGCGCATGGTCTCCTGCGTAATGGCCCCGGTCATGAGGTTTTTGAACTTCACCCGGACGAAGGCCGGTCCCTTGCCGGGCTTGACGTGCTGCGACTCCAGCACCTGCAGGAGCTCGCCGTCGCGCTCGACGGTCAATCCGGAACGAAAATCATTGGTCGAAATCAAGGTTCGTTCACCACCAGTTCTTTGGTCGGTGCGGTGAGCACCTCGGTGCCCTCCGCGGTCACGACGACGAGATCCTCGATGCGGACGCCGAAGGACCCGGGGAGGTAGATCCCGGGTTCCACCGTGACCACCATGCCCGCCTCCAGCGGCTCGTCGCCGTTTTTGTAGCTGAGCCGGGGATCTTCGTGCACGGCCAGGCCCACGCCGTGCCCGAGCCCGTGCCCGAAGCATTCGCCGAACCCGGCCCCGTCTATTATATCCCGGGCGACCCGGTCGATATCAAAGCCCGTGGGGCCGGGGCGGATGGCCTCCAGCGCGGCGCGCTGGGCGGCGAGGACCGTCTCGTACACGCGCCGGCGCTCTTCGCCGGGTTCCCCCACCGCCACGGTGCGGGTGGCGTCGGAACAATACCCCCGGTAACGGATGCCGTAATCGAAGGTGACCAGGTCACCCGACTGCAGGCGCCGCCCGGAGGCGCGCCCGTGGGGAAGCGCCGAGCGCTCGCCCGAGGCCACGATGAGCGGAAAGGCCAGTCCCTCGGCCCCGAGGCGACGGGCGCAGAACTCCAGGTCCAGGGCGATCTCTTCCTCGGTGCGCCCCGCGCGGACGGTGGGCAGGATCTCCTCGAACGCCTCGTCGGCGATGGCCGCCGCCCGGCGAATGATGTCCAGCTCGTCGGCGTCCTTGACCATGCGGAGCGTCTCGACGACACCGGTCGTCGGGATCCATTCCACGTCCGGTATGGCCTCCACCCATTTCCCGTGGTCGGAAACCGTGACGTGGCCGGCCTCAAAGGCCAGGCGCGCGATGCCCAGGTCCCCGAGCAGGCGGGCCAGGGCGGGCAGCAATTCCCTCCCCTGGGGCAGCACGGTACAATCGGCGGCCTCGGCCTCGGCCTGTTCCTCGTAGCGCGCGTCGACCAGGAGGTGGGCGCCCGCCCGGGTCACGACGACGACCCCGGCGGAACCGGTGAAACCGGTGAGGTAGCGGCGATTGTCCGAAGCGGTGACGAGCAGGCCGTCCACGGGGCCTTCATCCAGGGCGGGCAGCAGGCGTTGCAGTCGTTCCTTCATGTTGCCTCCTTCTGTGCGGCGGGTGCCGGGGCACCCGCCGCGGTGTCCGTTCTCAGGGACGATCGGGATAGAGCGGGAAGGCCTCGCACAGCGCGGCCACGTCCCGGCGCACGCCGTCGAAAGCGGCCGTGTCGTCGGCATCGGCGGCCAGGGTCCGGTAGATCACGTCGGCCACGCGATCCATGGCCTCCACGTCCATGCCCCGGCTGGTCAATGCCGGGGTGCCCAGGCGGATCCCGCTGGTCACGAAGGGACTGCGGGTTTCGAAGGGGATGGTATTCTTGTTCACCGTGATGGCCACCCGGTCCAACCGCTCCTCCGCTTCCTTGCCGGTGATATCCATGCTGTTGAGGTCCACGAGCATGAGGTGGTTGTCGGTACCGCCGGAAACCAGGCGGAACCCGCGCTCGGTGAGGCCACGCGCCAGCGCCTTGGCATTGTCCAGGATCTGCTGCTGGTAGGTGCGGAACTCCGGCTGCAGGGCCTCGAGAAACGCCACGGCCTTGGCGGCGATCATGTGCATCAGGGGGCCGCCCTGGATGCCGGGGAAGATCGCCTTGTCCACCTTCTTGCCGATCTCCTTGTCGCCGGCGAGGATCAATCCACCCCGCGGACCGCGCAGGGTCTTGTGGGTGGTGCTGGTGGTGATGTGGGCGTGGGGCAGCGAGCTGGGATGCAGGTCCGCCGCGATGAGGCCGGCGATGTGGGCCACGTCGGCCAGGAGGTAGGCGTCCACCTCGTCCGCGATGGCGCGGAGCCGCTCAAAGTCCAGCAAACGGGGGTAGGCGGAGGCACCCGTGACCAGCATCTTCGGACGGATCTCCTTCGCCTGCTCGAGCAGGACGTCGTAGTCGAGGGTTTCCGTCTCCCGATCCACCCCGTAGCTTTGCACCTCGTACAGGCTGCCCGAGAAGTTGACCGGGCTGCCGTGGGTCAGGTGGCCGCCGTGGCTGAGGTCCATGCCCAGGATGGTATCCCCGGGGTCCAGCAGGGAAAAGTAAACGCCCATGTTCGCCTGCGAACCGGAGTGCGCCTGGACATTGGCGTGGGGGGCGCCGAACAGTTCCTTCGCCCGGTCCCGGGCGAGGTTCTCCATGACGTCGACGAACTCGCAGCCCCCGTAGTAGCGCTTGCCGGGGTAGCCTTCGGCGTACTTGTTGGTCGGGACCGTCCCCATGGCTTGCAGCACGGCCTCGCTGACGAAATTCTCCGATGCGATGAGTTCCAAACCGGTCCGCTGGCGCTCGCGCTCCTTTTGCAGCGCCTCGTAAATCTCTGGATCGACCCGCTTAACCTCTTCTAACATGTGCAATTGACACCCTTTCCTCGGGAATCTCGGGGCCGCCGCCCGGGGGCTAGCGGCCGGTAATATGTATCGGTGCGCCGATGCCGACGTGGGCCGCCTCCATGACGGCCTCGGACAGGGTGGGATGTGCGTGCACCGTGTGGGCCAGGTCGTCGATGGTGAGGTCGTTTTGTATGGCGATGGCACCCTCGTGGATCAGTTCCGACGCCCCGGCCCCCAGGATGTGCAACCCGAGGACGCGGCGGGAGTCGCCGTCGAAGACGATCTTGACCAGGCCGTCGGTGTCCCCGCGGGATACCGACTTGCCCAGGGCGGCGAAGGGGAACTTGGCCACCTCCGTGGCCGCAAACGCCTCGCGGGCCTCGTCTTCGGAGCGTCCCACGGACGCCGCCGGCGGCAGGGTGAACACCACGCTCGGAACCGCGTGGTAGTTCACGGCTTCGCGGCCCTCGCCCAGGGCACATTCCACAGCCACCAGGGCCTCGGACGAGGCCACGTGGGCGAGCATCATGCGGGCGACGGCGTCGCCGATGGCGAGAAACCGCGGGTTGGTCGTGACCATGCGCGCGTCGACGGCGATGGCGCCCTTTTCGTGCTCGATGCCCAGGGCATCGAGGGGAATGTCGTCGGTATTCGGCAGGCGACCCGTCGCCACCAGCACGGTATCGGCATCCACGCTCTGTTCCTTGTCCCGGCGCTCGTAGTGCACACGGAGGCCATCCCCGGCTTCCTCGACGGCCTTCACCGTCGCCTTGGTGTGGGTGGTGATCCCCTTCTTGCGGAGGATCGGGCCCATCCGCCGCGTGATCTCCCCGTCCACCGGCGGCAATAGCTGGGGAAGCATCTCCAGCACCGTGACCTCGCTGCCGAGCGCGGCGAAGATGGAGGCGAACTCCATGCCGATGATGCCGCCGCCGATGACCACCAGCTGCGCGGGCAATTCCTCGAGGGCGAGCATGCCCCGCGAATCCACCACGCCGGGCAAGTCCAGCCCCGGGATGGGCGGCCACGCCGAGCGGGATCCCACGGCCAGGAGCACGCGCTCGGCATCGACTTCCACCGCTTCGCCCGACCCGGGTTTGACCCGGAGCGCACCGTCTTCGGTGATCTGTCCCCGGCCGCGGAGGACCTCCACGCCGTTGCCCTCCAGCAACTGGCCCACGCCCCCGCGGAGGCCCTCGACGATCTCGTCCTTCCGCTTCATGGCGGCCGGGAAATCACTCGATGCCCCCTCTATGTGCAATCCGAAGGACGTTCCCTCCCGGGCATCCTCCAGCACCTCGGCCGTACGATACAGGGCCTTGGTGGGGATGCAGCCCCAGTTGAGGCAGGTCCCTCCGAAATGTTCTCCCTCGATCAGCAGCACCCTGGCACCCAGCTGGCCGGCGCGTATTGCGGCCGTATACCCCCCGGGTCCAGCGCCGACGATGGCCAAATCGTAGCGTCCCGTGCCCGGTTCTCCGTTGCGATCACTCATGGGAAACCTCCCGTCATTTGATGGCGCGATTCCAGCGCTCCGTCGCGTACTTCTCCTCGGTCAATTCTGCCGCCCGCGCCCGCTCGGCGGGCTCGTAACCCGCGGGCTCGAGGCGTAACCCAAAATGTTCGGCGAATCCCGCCTGCATGTGTTCGGCCAGTTCATCGAAGGATACCTCGCGGCCGACGCATTCGCTCACCGCGGTGGCCTTGGTCTGCAGGATGCGTTTGATGGCTTCGGTGCGGGTCCCCAGGTTGAGGCAGTCCACCACGGCGTCCCGGTCGAGTTGCAGCGGGATGGACCCGTGCTGCAGGATGACCCCGCGCACCCTCCCCTGGGCGCTGCCCACCAGTTTCTTTCCTTCCACGGAAACCTCCGAGGTGGTGGTGGAATCGAAGCAGGCCGCGGAGAGGCGGGACAGGGAGTCCCGCGTCGGGGGCGGGTCCTCGGACAGCGCGGCCGGGATGCCCAGGCGGCGAAGCCCCGCCACCAGGCCCTCGCTGATCACGCGATAGGTGTCCAGCACCGATCCCGGCAGAATGTCCCCGGAGACCACCACCGCGTAGGTGAGCTCCCGGTGGTGCAATACCGCGCGTCCCCCGGTGATCCGGCGCACCCACTCGAAACCGTGTCGCCGACACCCCTCCTCGTGCACCTCGCGGCCGAAGGACTGGAAGTAGCCGATGGAAATGGCGCCGGGCGTCCAGCGATACAGGCGCAGGATGGGGGGCGAGACGCCGGTGGCGTGGGATTCGAGCAGGGCCTCGTCGAGGGCCATGTTGCGGGCACCGGACGCGGCCTCGTCGATGATCAACCGCCACGGGGTTTCAGCCATCGCATGCTTCATGTTCTCTTCTCCTCCCCCCGACGCTGCCTGGAAACGACAGTGCCATGGTCGCCAGCGCGCCGCGAACCTCCCGGTCGCTCGGCGGCCGCGGGTAGTTGTAGGGCGTCTCGCCCGGTCGCTCGTTGTAATACGGTCGGTTGCAGTCGGGACAACCCGAGGTCCGGATGGCGCGCGCCACGTCCGAAGGCGCGATGGGCACCTCCAGGGCGCGCAGACGCCCGTCGACGAAGGCAAAGTCCGCCGTCGTCGCGCGTCCCTCGACCAGCAGCTGCCGGGCCAGCTGCATACGACGATAGTGCCCCGGGTCCGGCGGCGCGGCCGCCGCCAACCGGGTTCCCCGTACCGGGGTGAAGGCGAAGAGCGCGACGGTGGCGCCGGCGCCGATGGCCCGCGCCATCGCCGCCACCAGCTCCTCCTCGGTCTCGCCCAGGCCCACGATGAAATGGGTCGATATCCGATCCCGGTGGACCCGGGCCAGGGTTTCGATCAGGCACATCCGCGCCTCCCAGCCCCCGTCGCACCCGCCCTTGTGCCGGCGAAAGAGCGCCGGCGTGGCGGCATCGAGGGCCAGGCCCAGGCGTTCGACGCCCGCTTCGAGCAGTGCCGTGGCCGTCGCGCGATCGGAGACCGCGGCATTGACCGACACCGGCAGCCCTCCACCGGTCGCCCGGTAGGCATCGAGGAAGCGGCGGGCATCCGCGAGGCCGTCCTCCCCGCCGATCACCTGCAGGCACAGGCGGCGCGGACCGTCCCCTTCCGGGGCGTGGTCCCGCAGGGCGCGCAGGACGCCGTCCACCGGGTAGGCGGGCCAGACCACCCGCGACAGCCGATCACATGCGGCGGAATCGGGATGGCCCTGGGGACAGAAGCTACACCCGTGGGGGCAGGGTCCCCGGCCCACCATCGCGTAGACCGTGCCCACCTCCACGTCCCGTCGGAACGCGTCCAGTCCCAGGGCGGCGGCGCTTCCGGCCGAAAGGCGTACGACGTTCAACATCTTCCCCCCGTCCCGGTCGAATCGGTCAGGAACGCACAGCATTCGTCAAAAACCGCGTCGGCGTCCCCCAGGAAATCGGCGGCCGGCCGCGTGGGTTGGACGATCCAGTCCAGCCCGAGGGCCGCCGCCACGAGATCGAGGGCCACGCGATACCGGCCCGGCGGCCGCATGCAACCCAGGCCGATGTCGGCCCGGGGAAGCTGCGCCCTGGCGGCACAAAAGACCCGGTGCACTTCCGACAGGTCCGGGGGCGAAAGGGCGGCGAAGCCCGTGCCCGGCGCCGGCCACAGGACCAGCAGCACCAGCGCGTCCACGCCTTCCTCCGCGAGGACCTCGAGGGCCCGGTATTCACCGCGGACCTCGCCGGCGTGCAGGCCCACCACCAGGTGGCAAACGACCGGGGCGATTTCCCCGAGCAACCGGTACACCGCGCGGTAGTCCGCGACCGTCGCGTCCAGGCCCAACACCTCGCGGATGGTGGCATCGCACCCGACGAAATCGAAGGAGATGCGGTCCACCCACCCGCGCATCGCCTCGACATCGGCGCGGGAAACCAGCCCGGGGTGCCAGTTGATGCGCCCGGTGGCGGCGAGGGCCCGCAGCAGCCCGGGTGCGGGCGGCACCACGCGCCCGCCGGCATCGCAGCCTCCGCTGATGAGCCAGCTCTTGGGCGGATCCGCGCCGGCGGCGTTAGCCGCGGCCGCATCGGGATCCTCCATGGATGCGAGGAACTTCCCGCCGCAGTGCGGGCAGTCCAGGGCACATGCCGCACCGGTGGTGGACACCGGCTGCGTCCGCCGCGGCCGGACCGCCCGCGGCAGGCGCAGGACACCCGTATCACCGGCGGCCGGTGCAAAGGCCGCGGCGTCGCGGGCCAGTACCCCGGCCCCGGGGACACCCGATGCCTCCAGGGCTTTTCGGAGGGCGCCGCGGACGGGATCCACCGCTCCCCGGCGCCCCTTGGTGGTCATCACGTCGTTCATGGATCCCCCGTCATGCGTCGGAGGCATCCGCCTCGTCCACGGGCTGCCAGCACACCACGGGTGAGCGGGCGGCTCCGCTTTCGTCGAGGCGGCGCACCGGCGTGTGCATCGGGGCCTCGTGCAGCCGCTCGGGATCCTCGGCGGCATCCTCGGCGATCTGTATCATGGCGTCGATGAACGCATCCAGTGTCTCCCGGCTCTCGGTCTCGGTGGGCTCGATCATGAGGGCCTCTTCCACGATGAGCGGGAAGTAGACCGTCGGCGGGTGGATGTCGTAATCCAGGAGGGCCTTCGCGATGTCCACGGTGGCCACCCCGTGTTCCCGCTTCTGCCAGCGACCCGAGAGGACGAACTCGTGCATGCACGTGCGATCGAAGGGCAGGTAATAGTGCGCCTTCAACGCCTCCATGAGATAGTTGGCATTCAACACGGCGTCCCCGCTGACCGCCTTCAGCCCGTCGGGGCCGTGGGAGCGGATGTAGGCGTAGGCCTTCAGCACCACGCCGAAGTTGCCGGTGAAGGCACGCACCTGCCCGATGCTCTTGGGAATGTCCCAGCACAGGTGGTAGCCGTCGTCGTTGCACTCCACCAGCGGTGCGGGCAGGTAGGGTACCAGCTCGGGCACCACCGCGATGGGCCCGGAACCGGGTCCACCCCCGCCGTGGGGCGTGCCGAAGGTCTTGTGCAGGTTGAAGTGGACGATGTCAAAGCCCATGTCCCCCGGCCTGGAGTAGCCCAGGATGGCGTTGGCGTTGGCCCCGTCGTAGTAGAGGAGCCCGCCCACGCCGTGGATGATCTCGGCGATCTCGAGGATGCTCTCGTCGAAGACGCCGAGGGTGTTGGGGTTGGTGAGCATCAGGCCGGCGACGTTCTCGTCGACGATGGCCCGCAGCGCCTCGATGTCCACGCACCCCCGCTCATCCGAGGGCACCTCGACAGTGCGGTAGCCGGCCATGGCCGCCGTCGCCGGGTTGGTCCCGTGGGCGGAGTCGGGGACGATGATGACGTCCCGGTCCTCGCCGCGATCCTCGTGGTAGGCGCGGATGAGCATGATCCCGGCCAGCTCGCCGTGGGCACCGGCGGCGGGCTGCAACGTGGCGCGCTCCATGCCGGCGATCTCGCAGAGGTACTTCTCCGTCTCGTGCAGCAGCTGCAACGCGCCCTGCACGGTGTGGTCGGGCTGGTAGGGATGCAGGTGGGCGAACCCGGGGAGGCGCGATACGTCCTCGTTCACCTTGGGGTTGTATTTCATGGTACACGAACCCAGCGGATAGAACCCGGTGTCCACGCCGTGGTTCATCTGCGAAAGCTTCACGAAGTGTCGCACCACGTCCACTTCCGCCACGCCCAGGATGCCGATTTCCTCCTCCCGGAGGGCCTCGGCGGGGAGCAGGGCGTCCATCGGCTCCTCCGGCACGTCCAGCGGGCCGAGCCGCACGCCCCGGCGCCCGGGAGAACTCAGCTCGAAGATCAACGGTTCCTTGACCTGCAACTTCCGTCCCTCGCCTTCTCTGGTCATGCCGATCCCTCCAATCCCGCCACCAGGCGATCGATCTCTTCCTTGCTGCGCTTCTCGGTGACCGCGACCAGGAGCACGTCCTCGAGGGAATCATCGAAGCGGCCGAGATCGACCCCGGCCATGATCCCGTCCTCGAGGAGCGCGGCCACGATCTCGCGCGCCGGGCGCGGGCACTGCACGGCAAATTCCTTGAAGAAGGGACGATCGAAGCGGAGCCCGTATCCGTCGAGATCCGCGATCGCCCGGGCCGCATAGTGGGCCTTCTGCGTCGTGTGCTCCGCCACCTCGCGCAGCCCCTCCTGGCCCATGAGGCTCAGGTACACGGTGGCCGCCAGCGCGTTGAGCGCCTCGTTGGTGCAGATGTTGGAGGTGGCGCGTTCGCGGCGGATGTGCTGTTCGCGGGTTTGCAGGGTCATGACGTAACCGCGCGTGCCGTCGACGTCGGTGGTCTGGCCGATGACGCGCCCGGGCATCGCGCGAATGTTCTTCTGCGTCGAGGCAAAAAAGCCCAGGTAGGGACCGCCGTAGGACATCGGATTGCCCAGGGGCTGCCCCTCCCCGACCACGATGTCCGCCCCGTACTGCCCGGGGGGCTTGAGGACGGCCAGGGAGATGGGGTCGCAGGCCACGATCAGCTGGGCCTTGCCCATGTCCCCGGAGAGGTCGGCGAGTTCCTCCATCGATTCGACCACGCCGAAGAAATTGGGGTTTTGCACCAGGACGGCCACCACGTCATCATCGAGGGCCTCCCGGAGCGCCGATACGTCGGTGGCGCCGTCCACGGCGGGTACGACGTCCATGGTCCACCCCAGGCTGTGGATGTAGGTTCCGACCACGGTGCGGTACTCGGGGTGCACGGCCTCGGATATGAGCACGCGCTCTCCCTTGCGCTTGACGCGCCCGGCCATGAGGGCGGCCTCGGCCATGGCGGTGGAGCCATCGTACATGGAGGCATTGGCCACGTCCATGCCGGTCAACTGCGTGACCAGGGTCTGGAACTCGAAGATGGCCTGCAGCGTACCCTGGCTGACCTCCGGCTGATACGGCGTGTACGCGGTGTAAAACTCCCCGCGGGTCAGCATGTGATCCACGGCGGCGGGTATGTAGTGGTCGTATACCCCCGCGCCCAGGAAGGATACGCATTCGTCGAGGCTGACGTTCTCGGCGGCGAGCCGGCGCATGTGCCCCACCAGCTCCATCTCGGACAGTGCCCCGGGCAGCTCCAGGGGGCGCCCGAGGCGCACCTTCTCGGGAATGGTCGCGAAAAGGTCGTCCACGGAGTCGACGCCGATGGCCGCCAGCATTTCCTTGCGATCGGCATCGGTGTTGGGAAGGTATCTCATCGGTTCACCCGATCCCTTCGTATGATCATTCCAGGCTGGCCTCGTAGTCTTCCGCGCTCATCAGGGCATCGAGCTGCGACTCGTCGGAGAGCTGGATCTTGACCAGCCACCCCTCGCCGTACGGATCACTGTTGACCAGCTCCGGCGCGTCCATGACCTCTTCGTTGGCCTCGACGACGGTGCCCGAGACCGGCATGTAGATGTCCGATACCGCCTTCACGGACTCGACGACACCCATGGCGTCGCCCTGGTCGAACTCCTCGTCTTCCTCGGGCAGCTCCACGAACACGATGTCGCCCAGCTCGTTCTGGGCGAAGTCGGTGATGCCCATGGTGGCCACGCCGTCTTCTACCTTGATCCACTCGTGGTCTTCTGTGTACAAGAGATCCTCTGGATACATTTCTCTATCCCTCCCGCTGGTAAAATGGAATTTTTACTACCACGGCACTTAGCTTACGTTTACGTACCCCGATCTGCAACTGCGTACCCCACTTGATCATCTTCGGCGGCACGAAGCCGAGGCCGATGTTCTTGCCGAGCGTCGGGGAAAAGGAGCCGCTGCTGACGTGCCCCACTTCCTCGCCGTCGGTATCGTATATGGGGTAGCCCGTGCGGGGTACGCCCCGTTCCTGCATCTCGAAGCCGACGAGGCGCTTGGCCAGGCCCTCTTCCTTGGCCCGCTTCAACGCGTCCCGGCCGATGAAGTCACCGGCGTCGAGCTTGACGGCAAAGCCCAGCTTGGCCTCCAGGGGGCTGATATCCGGACCCAGTTCCTGCCCGTACAGGGGAAGGGCGGCCTCGAAGCGCAGGGTATCCCGTGCGCCGAGCCCCGCGGGCTGCAACCCGTGGTCTTCGCCGGCCTCCATCAGGGCCTCGTAAATCCCGGGCGCGTCTTCCGGCGCGCAGTAGATCTCGAACCCGTCCTCGCCGGTGTACCCGGTGCGGGACACCAGCGCAGCGTGCCCGGCCACGGACACATCCGCGTCGAAGCGGAAAAAGCCGATGTCGGCGGGATCCCGGTCGGCGACCGCGCGCAGGATGGCCTCGGCCCGGGGGCCCTGTAACGCCAGCTGGGCGGTATCGGGGGATTCGTCGACGACTTCCACGTCGAAGGCGGCGGCCTGCTCCGCGATCCATTGGTAGTCCTTTTCGGCGTTGGCCGCGTTGACCACCATCAGGAACTCGTTTTCACCGACGCGATAGGTCAGCAGGTCGTCCACGGTGCCCCCGTCGGGGTAGCACATGGGACTATACATGATCTGGTTGTCGGCGATCACACTGAGGTCGTTGGTCAACAGGAAATCGACGCACGCGAGGGCCTCGGGACCCGTGACGCGGACTTCTCCCATGTGGGAGACGTCGAACAGCCCCGCCGCCTCGCGCACGGCGCGGTGCTCCTCGAGAATCCCCTCGTACTGGACGGGCAGCGCCCATCCGCCGAAATCGATGATCTTGCCTCCGTACTTCTCGTGGATGTCGAACAGCGGCGTTTTCCTGAGATCTTGACCTTCGGACATACCATCACCTCCACGTAATCATACCACGCGTCCCGGCCCGGGCGGCCGGGACAGCAAAAGGGGACAGCGGCGCGCAGCTGGCAGCCCTCTGTCCCCTTTACCTGAGAGATTCCCCGGGCAGGTCCCGGGTTGCTCCTTCGGTGCTCGACTGGCGAGTCTCTCCAGAGATCCGTCGGGCTACGGTCCAAGGCCTGAGAGTTTACCCCTTCGGCGCACACCTCGCGATGCGACTCTCCCGCAGCCGTCATTCGGTTCGCTATCCATTCGTGATCCGGACACTGCCCGCAATCGGGGGCACGGGTGCCCGTTGGTATTTTTCGCGAAACGCGGGGAAACTCCTCCCCCGCGCCCACATCCTTTCGCCGTGCACGCCCCGGGCGGCGCAGTCCCGGGGCCGAATGGAGGCGTCGGCCTCGGCGACGAGCACGATCTCGCCGAAGGATCCCAGCAGGAGGGGCGTCGGCCCCGGTGCCTCCACCCGCAACACGACGGTGGGATGCTCCAGCGCCGTTCCGGTGATCGGGTGGGACGCGGGCGCGTCCGGCGCGGCATTGATCACCCAGACATCGATGGCGTCGGCCTCGATATCCCCGAGGGCCTCGAGGTTCAGTGCGGTGTATTCCCGGGCCTTGGCGTCGGCTATGTCCTCCAGCAGGCGTACTTCTCCCTCGACCAGTGCATCCCAATCCACCGATTGCACAGCCGCCAGCGCGGCCAGGTCCGTGCCCGATTGCAGGCGCGCCCGGTGCAGCAGGAGGTTGCCCAGGTTGACCACCAGGGCGGTACTGGCCAGGATGACCGGGAGCCAGAGCACGAGCATGGTCGCGGCGGCGCCCCGTTGCCTAGCGATCGTCCAACCGCTCACTGCGCGTCACCACCTCCGCCTCGAGGAGAATCTCGGCCGGGATGATGGGAATGAGGAAGGGGGAGCGCACCCGGTAGGGATATGCGACCTCTACCCGCACCGGGCGACCGTAGGCCACCTGCTGCGGGCTCACCCCCACCTCGCCGGCCTCCGGGTCGAGCCCACCCATGTCGAGCAGCGCATCCACCCGATCCTCGACCGCACCGGACCAGCCCCCGTCGATGGATGCCTGCCGGGCCCCGTCGCGCGCCGCGCCGGTGACGACCAGCTGGGCGTCCAAAATGAAGCCCAGTTCGAGGCACATCAGTAGGAGCATCAGCAGGATGGTACTCACCAGGGCGAACTCCGCCGTTACCGCGCCACGCTGTCCGTTCGCTTTCATCGATCTCACCTCCGCCCGGCCCCGGGGAACGCGGGGTTCCCCGGGGCCCCTTTGCTAGCCGCTCCCCGTGATCTCGCTGACGATATCGCTCAATTGGTCGCTGAGCGCACCCTCGAGACTGGTCAGGCTCGCGATGAGGGCGATGGCGACCAGGGCCAGTATCAACGCGTACTCGGCGGTCGCGGCACCGCGCTCTCCGCCGGCGCCGCGCGCCAGCACGGCCATGGCCTTCGCATGAAGTGTACGCATCACGTGACATCCCTCCCCTCGCGCCGGGTCGCGCTTCACACTCAGCCGGTAAGAAAGGTCAACAGGTTGGGCAGCACGATCAACACGAACGCCGGGGGAAAGAGGAGGAACACCGTGACCAGGGTGATACGCAGGCCCAGGGTGCGAAGGTGCGCGCCCACCTCCGAGCGCCGCCTGCGCACCATGTGCCCACGCAGTTCCGCCAGCGCCGACGCCAGGGGCAGGCCGTCGCGCACAGAATCCACGAGCAGCCACGCCACCTCCCCAGATTCCCCTCCCCCGGCCTCGAGATCCCGGGCCAATCCCTCGAGGAGGGAGTCCCCGACGGCGTGCCGGGCCAGGCTGTGCGCCAGCACCGGGTGCAGCCGGCTTCCCGCCATCGGCGCGGTTTGCGCCACGGCATCGGGCAGGTTCAACCCGCAGGAGGCCGCGACGTACAGCATGTCCATCCACTCGATGACATCGCGGTCGAAGGCGTCCTCCTCCCGCCGCCGCCCACGCCGGTCGAACATGTCGAACGCGGGGCGCAGGCGCCCCGCCCCCCGTCCACCCCGGAGACGGTGCCACAGGGTGCCCAATCGACCGCCCCAGAGCAACGTCCCCGACGCCACCAGGAGCCCGCACCCGCCGCAGAATACCAGGTGGACCGGGATCATGTGGCCAACCTCCCGGCCCGGGCCAGGATGCGGTGGATGAGGAGAATGCCCAGGATCCACGCGGAACCGGCCGCGGCGAGCGCCGCCCGCCCGAACCCGACCTCGAACAGCGGGGTGAGCATATCGCCCCGGCCCAGGAGCCCAAAGGCGGCGGCTGCCAGGGGAATACAGGCCACAATGATGGCCGAGTACCGCGCCTCGGCGGTCTCCTCTCCGATCCGCGCGCGCAGTTCCCGCCGTTCCCGCACGACGCGTTCCAGGGCACCCAGGCCGTGCCCGAGTTCCCCGCCGGTCTCCCGGCTCAGGGCCAGGGCGGTGATGAAGCGGCCGTATGTCGGGTCCGGCAGGCGTTCGTAGGATTCCCGCAGCGCCGTCTCGAGGGGCACACCCACGGCATACGCGTCCAACACGGTTCCGAGCTCCCGCACGAGGATGCTCCCCCGGGCCTCCCGGGCACCCGACCGAATCACCTCCAGGACGGTCCGGCCGGCCCGGGCGCGCCGCATGAACATGGGCATGTTCTCCTCCAGCTCCGCACCCATGCGTTCCCGCTCCCTCCGCCGGCGGTGTGTGCGCCAGCGTGCGCGGGCGCGCGCGACGACGGCCGCCGTGGGCGCGGGGTTCGCGGCCGGTATGCCCTGCGCAAGACACACCGCTGCCCCCGCCCCGAGGCCCAGTCCCGCGGATATCAACACGCGCAGCCACATCTAGGCGTCCTCCCTTCCACGATCGAGCGCGTCCACCGCGCAGACCGCGACGATCCGGCGTTTCCCGTCCGCATCCCGGACCAGGTGCACGATGCGGTCGAAGGACTCGCGGACCTGCTCGACCACTGCCCGGTAGGGAATGCCGGAGTCGGCCATCTGCACGAGGTGCACCATGCGCGTCAGCGCATGCCGCGCACCGGCGGCGTGAATGGTGGCGAGGGAACCCGCGTGGCCGGTGGTGAGAGCGACCAGCAGTTCGAAGGCCTCGGCACCCCGTACTTCCCCGATGATGATGCGGTCGGGCCGCATCCGAAGCGCGTTGCGGACCAGCTCCCGCATGGTCACCGCGCCCCCGCCGTCGGGATTCGGGAGGCGGGTCTCCAGCCGCAACCAGTGCGGGTGTTGCAGCTGCAGCTCGGTGGAATCCTCGATGGTGACGATGCGCTCGCCGGACGCAATGCCGCGCGATAGCGCGTTCATGAGCGTCGTCTTTCCGGTACCGGCCGCGCCGCAAATGAGCAGGTTCTCGCGGTGGTTGACGGCATCCCGGAGTTGGACGGCCGTGTCCGCGTCCAGCGTCCCGCGTTCGACCAGGTCCTCGAGGTCGAACATGGCGCTGCTGAACTTGCGCACGGTCAGGTAGGGACCGTCGACGGCCAGGGGCGGCAGGATGCCGTGCACGCGCGATCCGTCCGGCAGCCGCCCGTCCGCCCACGGGTGCGCGAGGTCGATCCGACGTCCCGCGTCCCCGAAGATCCGCTCCAGCAGGTCTTCCAGCTCCTTCCGGTCGGTGAACCGCGCCTCGGTACGCCGCAGCGTGCCATCGCGTTCCACCCAGATCTCCCCCGGGCCATTGACCATGATCTCGTTGACCCGGTCGTCGGCCAGCAGGTCGGTTATGGGCCCGAACCCGAGCAGGGTCTGTGCGATGCGGCGGACGCCATCGCGATCGGTGGGTGCGTCGCCGACCCGCTGGTACTCCGCGATCAGGGTGCCCACCAGCCGGTAGAATTGCCCGCGCGCCTTCTCCTCGGCCCGGGCGCGTTCCAGCAGGGGCCGATGTGCCCGTAGCACGCGGCCCTGGATCTCCCGGAGCATCGGTGCATCGCGCTCCCCCGATGCCCGCCACGCTTGGTCCGTTCCGTGTTCGTATCGTGCGTCGCGCTCATCCATGCAAGAGTTCCGCTCCCTTCGCCCATACCTTTCGCTTGAGCACCTGCCACCACGCGACCCGATGGGCCCGATTGGGCGCGGCGCCGTAAACCTCGCCGATGATTGCATCCATCGCCGCCCCGATGGGGGAATCGGGCTGTGCGCCGCACACCGGTTCCCCGCGGCCGATGGCATCGGATACGCTCGCGCCGAGATCGGGGATGGAGGCCAGCACGGGAATGCCGAGAGTGGCCCGGACCTGTGCCGACCGCAGCGAACTGGCCGGGGCGAACCGGTTCAGGACGGCGCGGCCCCGGTCGCCAAAGGATCCCGTCCCCATCCACGGTGCGAGGCGCTGGAGGGAAGTGGGATCGTCGGAAACCGGGCACAGCAACAGGTCCGCCGCCTCGATCGCCGCCGGACCCACGAAGTCGGCGCCTCCCGAGGCGGTATCGACCACCAGGGCATCGTACATGCGCCGCATGCAGCGGAGGGTGGGCAACAACGCGTCGGTACCCGCCAGTTCGACGAGCTCGCGGCGCCCGGGGGCGGCGAGCACGTCGATGCCGCTGCCGTGCCGCGTGATCAAGCCGCGGAGCAGTTCCGGCGTGACATCGCCACCGTAGGCCACGGCATCCATCAGGGTGGGCCCCTCGGGGAGGCCGAGGTGCGCGCGTACATCCCCACCGCCCACGTCAAGGTCCAACAGGCCGGTTTTCAAACCCAGCCCTGCGACCAACCGGTGGGCCAGGGCGACGGCCAATGTCGTCTTGCCCACGCCCCCCTTGGGATTGAACAATACCAGGGTGTGGGGACGGGCCAGGCCGGCGCGCTCCCCGTCATCCTCCGTCGTCCGCCCCCCAGGGGAAGGCCGTTCCCCCGCGCGTCCCGCCTCCGCGGGGACCTCCGCCAGCAATACGCCGGGCGGCGGGGTCGGCACCCCATCGGTGGAATCGTGCAGGCACACGACCACCGAGAAGGCGTCGCACCAACCGGTCAGCGTGGACGCCGGCAGGTCCGCCATAGTACTGGCGTCCACCAGGAGGATCTCGTCCGCCCCGCGGGGCGCGAGACCCGCTTTCGGGTCGACGATCACGCGGGCGATCCGCGCCATCCCGGCGCCCTGCACCCGCGCGGCCAGCGAAAAATCGCGGGTCACCAGCGTCGCCGGCGTGGCCTCGCCCGCGGTGGCGGCCCTCATTGCGCGTCCGGCGGCGTCCATCGGATCTCCTCCCCTCCCAGGTATTCGTACAGGTTGCCGCTCCCGACCCCTTCGCCCAAAGGCGCCGGGTCCGGGTGATAGGGGCCGGTCACCAGGTATAGTGTGCCGGTGGCCATGGCGTACGAGAGCACCTCGGCTTCGCGCGGTGCGACGGCCAGGATCGCCGTGTCCGGCGGGGTCCCCTTTCCCTCGCTCCAGCGATCGCCCGCGCCTCCCCGCACGTCCTCGACGCGCACATCCTGCAGCAGGGTCCGCGCCATGGCACCCCCGTGCATATCGGCCTCAGAGAAATGGATCACGTCGACCCGGTGCCCAGGCCGCAGGGTGCCCCCGACGGCGCGATCCGGGGCGGAGGGTACGGCGACGGCCCGTTCATCGCCCGCGAGCGCCCAGGGCAGTCCCGCGACGGTGGAGCCCGGCTCGACCAGGTCCCCCGCGAGGACCGCGGTTCCCCGCGGGATCTCTCGCTCGCTGTAGCGCCCCCGGACCCCCTCTACCGCGCCCAGCGCATCCTCGTGCACGGCGTCGGCCGGCAGGGTGCGGGTCTCCACCATGGTCGGATCCAGCGCGGCGTGGGCGGGTATGTCCTCCCGCGCCACCACGATCGTGACGTCCGCCTCACCCAGAAGGAGGGATCCGAAGCCGGCCGCGGTGGCCACGGCCCCCAGCACCAGGGCGACCATCAGTCGCCTCCTGGATATCCACATATTTCCATCACCTCCGGACGTCAAGGATGCCAGAGGCGGGGTCGTCTTGTCAATATTTCCCAGGTTGACTTTTCCATTTTCCGCTGCTAGACTGCCGTCACCGACACGGCCCGAGGGGAGGTGCGACCATGTACACAGGCTACGGTTGCACATGCAATCGCGGGGCCGCGGGGGCGATCGTGGGGTGTATCCTGCTCCTTATGATCGCGGCAGGTTCCCCGGTCTTCGCTTCGGTGGAGCCGGGGGACGAAACCGACGCGGCTTCGGACACCTGGTACCACGACCTTTGTCCGCACTGGAGTCGACCGTACGTGCTCACCCTCTGGGAGGAGGGGGTCACCAACGGGTACGTATTCCCCATCATGGGGCCGGGCTGGGACTGGACGTACGGGTACGATTTCCAGCCCGACGATCCGATGACCCGCGGGCAGGTCCTGCTGATGATGTCGCGGGTGTTCAACCTGGATCCGATCAACGAGGTGCCGTCGCCGTGGCCGGATCTGCCTCCCACGTTCTCCCTGTACGGGCTGCCGGCCTACGCCGAGATTCGCGCGGCGGTCGAATCCTGGGAGATCGCCGAGCCCGGCGCATCCCTCTCCCCCATGAACTCCCTCACCCGCGTGTACACGGTGGAGTTGATCCTGGCCGCGCTGGGGTTGGACGCCTACCCGGCGACGCTTCCCGACGCGAAGGTGGATGCGCTGCTCGCGCCGTTCGACGACCGGGCGGAGATCGCGCCCGCGGACCGTCCCGCCATCGCGGCGGCGGTGGAACTGGGGTTGCTGATCGGGTACGAGGACGACACCCTGCGGATCTACGAATCGCTCACGCGCGCGGAGGGCGCCACCATCCTGTACCGCTGCTGTCTCATGGTGGTGGATCCGGCCCATGGCCGCTTTCACCCCGACGGCGACGGACACCGGGAGTCGCTCCCCATCGGCGCGCAGGGGTTGCGCAACGCGAGCAATGCGCGGTGGCAGGTGCAAATCGAGGATGCGGATGGGCACGCGGTGCGGGGACTCCCGACGGCGAGCGGCACGCCCGGCGATCCCCACGCGGTCACCTGGGACGGGTGCGACGACGCGGGGGATCCGGTGGATTCGGGCCGCTACTTCGTCGGCGGATGGGTCGAGGACCGGCGCGGGAATCGCTCCGATGCGGTCCGCGTCCCCGTCGCGCTGGTCCGCCGTTCCCTGGACGCCAAAGTGGAACCCGAACGGGGATCCCGCTCGACGCCGCGCACCATAGGGGCCACGGTACGGGGCAGCCCCAGCGGGGTCCGGGTGCAGACTGACGACGAGACCGTGCGGGCACTCGAAAGGGAGGCACCCGCACCCGCCTGGGAAGAAACGACCTGGTCCCTCGAGACCACCCCGGAGACACTCGGCCTCGATGCGGGGACGCACACGCTGACCGTCGTCGCCGATTTCGGGCCCGTCGACCGGCGGGCATCGATCACGCTGGAAGTGGAGGCGGATGATGATGATCCGCCCGATCCGGGAGACCCCGGTGACGGCGAGGATGGGGACGACGACGGGGACGACGGGGAAGAAGATCCCGGGGAGGCGGCGCTCTATACGTCGCTGGTTCGCTAGCGCGTCGGAGGGGGAGGACCGCGGTCCTCCCCCTCCAAAGATCTCGGCACCGGCCGCACTAGGCCCTGTCGAACTCTTCCTTCATGGCCTCGCGCAGCGCGGGATCGGTGAAGCAATCCACGACGGTCATGGCCATGGCCTTGGCCCCCAGGAGCATGCCGCGCTTGCCGGCCTCGGAGGCGGCCGCGGCGGCGAACTCGATGCTATGCCCGGCCACCGACGGCGGCACGATGGCGACGTAGGGGTGGATCGAGGGCACGGCGTGGCTGACGTTCCCCATGTCCGTCGATCCGCCGCCGCGCAACGTCTCGTCGATGTCTTCGCCAAGGGCACGGACATTCTCTGCATAGGCACCGGCGAAGGTGAGATTGGGCTTCATATTGGCGTAGCGCTGCCCGGTATTGCGAAACTCCGCGGTACAGCCGGCGGCGCGGGCGCCACCTTCGGCACAGTCCTTGATCCGCTCCACGACGTAATCGAGGTATTCGACTTCCGCGGCCCGGGCGTACATCCGGATCTGCGCCCGGTCGGGGACGATGTTCGGCGAGTGGCCCCCCTCGGTGATGACCCCGTGGATGCGCACGTCGTCGGTGACGTGCTGTCGCAGCGCATTCCATCCGTTGAACGTCTGGATGGCGGCGTCCAGGGCGTTCCGACCCGCCTCGGGTGACGCGGCGGCGTGGGAAGACTTGCCGTGATAGGTAATTTCCATGGCCTCGCGCGCGAGGCTGCGCCCACCGATCCCGTTCAACGAGGACGGGTGGATCATGAGCGCGCAGTCGACATCGTCGAATATGCCCGCCTCGACCATCAGGACCTTGCCCCCGGCGTCGTCCACCGCACCCTCCTCGGCGGGGGTGCCGATGACCAGCAAGGTGCCGGCGAAACCCTCCTCCGCCAGGGCGTCCAGGGTGGGCAGAAGGGCCATGCCCGCACCCACCGCGGATGCCGCGATGATGTTGTGCCCGCAGGCGTGCCCCATATTGGGCAACGCATCGTATTCCGCCAGGATTGCCACCCTGGGCCCGTTGCCGTCGCCGAAGGTCTTCTGCGCCAGGAAACTCGTCTGCATGTCGGCCACGCCGCGCTCCACTTCGAAGCCGGCTTCTTCCAGCATGTCGGACAACAACGCGGCGGCCCGGTGCTCTTGGTGCCCGAGCTCCGGGTGGGCATGCATGTCCAGCGCCGCATCCCAGAGGACGGCGGCGCTGTCATCGACCCGCGCGACGACCGCCTGTTTCATCCCTGCCTTCTCCAATGTCCATTCCCCCTCCCGGTTCCCGCCCCGCGGGAACCCCTCGCGTGCAGATTTGATCGCGACCCCTATCCTTTCGCCGGCGGGAACATTATTCCTCGAGGGCCGGGGAAATCCAGTGGTCGAGCACGCGGCGCAGCACCGCATCCCGGCCATCGCCGGATGTATCGATGACCTCGTGGACGAGCGCGCTCCTTTGCGCCAGGGCGAGGAAACGATCCTGGGCACGCAGGTAGTGGTCGACGACGGCCGCGGGCCCGTCGGCGAGCACATCGAGGTAGGACAACCACCCGGGCCAGCGGGGACGAAACAGGCGCCGTCGCAGGGTGTCACCGTCGACGACGAAAAGGCACATCCGGCAACCCAGGGCGCCCAGCGCGGCGTCGACGGGCTGCAAGTCGCCCCAACGGAGGTAGGCGTAGTCGATGAGGTGGGTGAGGTGAAACCGTTCGATGACGTAAAGGAATCCATCGGGACCCGCGGGGGCGAAGCCCCGGTCCCGCAACAGCGCGGCCTGTTGCTCGAGGAAGGCGACGATGCCGCCGAGGTGTGCCGCGTGGTCCCCGGGATCCAGGGTCCCGGCCCGATAGGCCCGTTCCAACACCCGCTGTGTCAGCTGCTCCGGGAAGAAGAAGCGCCCGGGCTCGGGCAGGGCTTGTACGCGTTGCGAGGCCGACAGGGCCCGAAACACGGTGCTCTTCCCGCTACCCGGAATGCCCTCCAGGAGCAGTCCCCGTGGCCCCGCCGGGTCGCCCGCGCCGTTCACCGCCCGATCCACGCGATGCCCTCGGGCGTGATCTCACAGCGCCGGTAGGGGCCGAAGGCCCCGAGGAGATCGACCTCGAACGCGTACGCGTCCCGATCGACCCCATAGCCGCGCAGTCGATGGATGTGGCGGAGGCGGTCCTCGTCCAGGTAATCGCCCAGCACGGGCGGATCGTCCTCTTCTTCGGCGTTCTCCCGGGCATCCACCGGCTGCAACAACAGCAACTCGTTGATGTTGGTGGCGAAAAACTGTATCTCTTCCCCGGGTTCCAGGATGGGGCCCTCTTCGGACCACATGTCATCGATGGCGGCCGCGAGTTCCTCTGCCGTGCGGATGGCCGCAGCACTCCGTATCTCGTATATGTTCTCGATGACCCGCGGGTAGAAGACGAGTGCCAGGACGACGATCGATACCAGTATGAGCAAACGCTGCCAGGTGAGTAAACGGCGCAACAGCGTCCACGGTTGAATCCCTCGATCACTCAAGTCGTTGACCTCCAGATGATCAGCCCATCAGCGACCGTTCCAGCTCCGCCCGGTCCACGCAGTGGGAAAAGGCGACGGACCGCGATATGGCGCCCGTGAGCACCAGTTGGGCCAGGGCATGGTCCATGGTCTGCATGCCGACGGACCGCCCGGTCTGCATCATGCTGTATAGCTGGTGTTCCTTACCCTCGCGAATTAGGTTGCGCACGCCCGAGGTATTGATGAGTACCTCTCCGGCCACGCAGCGTCCGTCGCCACTTAGCCTGGGCAGGATCTGCTGGGCCACGATGGCCTGCATGCTGCCGGCGAGCTGCTCGCGAATCTGCCCGCGCATGGCATCGGGGAAGATGTCGATGATGCGGTTGACCGCCAGGGCGGCCGTCTGCGTGTGAAGGGTCGAGAGGACGAGGTGTCCGGTCTCGGCGGCGGTGAGGGCAATGGCGATGCTGTCCCGGTCCCGCATCTCGCCGATGAGGATGACGTCCGGATCGTGACGGAGGGCATGGCGCAGGGCGGTCGGGAACGAGTGCGTATCGGTTCCCAGCTCGCGCTGCTTGACGATGGAGTTCTTGTGCACGTGCAGGAACTCGATGGGATCCTCGATGGTGATGATGTTCACCCGGCGTTCCTCGTTGATCTTTCCGATCAAAGCGGCCAGGGTGGTGGTCTTCCCGGAACCGGTGGGTCCGGTAAGGAGCACGAGTCCCCGCGGAAGCATGGCGAAATCCTCGATGACGTCCGGGAGCCCCAGGTTGGAAAACAGGGGGATCTCCCAGGGAACGACGCGAAAGACGGCGGCAAGACTATTGCGCTGGCGCATGACATTCCCGCGAAAACGACTGATGCCGGGGATCGAGTAGGAGAAGTCCAACTCGAGGTCGCGCTCCAGCTCCTCGTAGTGGTGTGCCTCCAGTAGTGGCTCCAGTAATCTCGGTACGTCTTCGCCCTCGACCAGGGGGTAATCCTCCAGCGCGAGGAGCTCCCCGTACAGGCGTACCATGGGCGGCAACCCGGGTGCCAGGTGAAGGTCGGATCCGTTCATATCCACGGTCTTCTGCAGAATCTCTTTGATATCCATCAAAGCACCACCCTCATCACTTCCTCGAGGGATGTAATTCCCTCGCGGACCTTTTGTAAACCGTCCTGCCGCAGCGTCACCATGCCTTCCTCGATTGCCTGGCGCCGGATCTCCCCGGCCGATCTTCTTTCAAGGGTCAACCGCTGGATGTCTTCGGAGACCGGCAACAATTCGAATATGCCGATACGCCCACTGTAGCCCGTACTCGCACACCGGAGACACCCGCCCTGCTTGGGCCGATAGAGGCGGATGTATTGCTCATCATCCCCCAGGGGGAAATCGGGGATGCTTTCGGCGTGTTCGCGATGCATGTAATACTCCTCCTTGCACTGGGGACAGAGTACCCGCGCCAGGCGCTGGGCGAGCACGCAGGCCAGGGAGGAGGCTGTAAGATACGGCTCCACTTCCATCTCGGTGAGGCGGCTCACCGCACCCGAAGCATCGTTCGTGTGCAACGTGGCGAAGACCAGGTGCCCGGTCAACGCGGATTCGATGGCGATCCTCGCGGTATCCGTATCCCGGATCTCCCCCACCATGATGATGTCGGGATCACAGCGCAAAATGGAGCGTAAACCGGAGGCGAAGGTAAGTCCGGCCTTGGGGTTAATCTGGATCTGACTGATCGCTTCCATGCGCCGTTCCACGGGATCCTCGACGGTAATCACGTTCTTTTGTGTCCGGTCCACGGTAGCAAGGCTGGCGTAGAGCGTGGTACTCTTGCCGCTGCCCGTCGGCCCCGTCACCAGGATGAAACCGTACGGCAGGTTCACGGCGGATTCGTATTGCTTGAGCACGTCGGGGACGACGCCGAGCTCGGGAAGCGTGATCATGCGGGCCGAACGGTCCAGCAGGCGAAGGGTGAGGCGCTCTCCAAAGCTGGCCGGCAGCGAGGCCACGCGGACGTCGATGGTCCGCCCCTCGATGCGCAGGGTCATGCGGCCGTCCTGGGGGATGCGGCGTTCGGCGATATCCATTCCGGACATGACCTTGATCCGAGAGACCAGGGACGCGTGCATACGCCGTGGTGGCTGCATCACGTCGTGCATCACGCCGTCGATGCGGAAGCGGATACGCAGGTACTTCTCGTGCATCTCGATATGGACATCGCTGGCCTTCGCGGAAACCGCCTGGGAAAGGATAATGTTCGCCAGCTGCACGGCAGGTCTTTCGGAGGCCTCCTCCGCGGGATCGATGTCCTCAGAGGTATCGATCTCCTCTTCATCGGCCTGCTCGACCCCCACGCTCTCGTGGGAATAGCGGCGAATGGCCGCCTCCAACTCATTGTCCACCACCACCACGGGCTCGATGTCGAATCCCGTGAGGATGCGGAGGTCATCGAGGGCCAGGATATCCATGGGATGTTTCATCGCGACGAGGAGACGATCGTCGCGGAATCCCATGGGAAGAGCGTTGTAGCGCTTGGCGTCCTCCGGCGTGATCGTCGCCATGGCGGCGGGATCGGGGCTGTCGGTTTCGAGGCTCATGAACGCCACGCCCGCCTGCTCGGCGACGACCTCCGCAATGTCGCGCTCATCCACGTACCCGAGCTCGAGTAGAATCTTCCCGACCAATCCTCGCTCATTCCGGCGAAAACCCTGGTTGGCCAGGGCTTCCTGAAGCTGTTCTTCGGTGATAATGCCCTTTTTCACCAACCGGTCCCCAAGGAAATCCCGGGGCTGTCGGTTGCGACCTCTCGGTCGATCGTGTTCTCTATCTGCCATGTTCTCCCCCCGGCAAGATCGGTCTCCGCTATATGCGTTACTCCCCGAATGGTGTCTTTGCGAACAGGTGCACCTTCATTCCTTCGGTATTCGATATCCTCCAATGCGGTTCCTTCTCGCCCATTCGCCTCGGGGGGAGGGAAAGTACGAAGCGAGGAGGAAGTGGTGGTTTGGCAATCCACTCGTCATTGGAGGCGGAACTATTGGAGTTCATACATGTCGTGTTTGTTCTCTTGTTCGGCAGCGTCCTCGGCAGCTTCAGCAATGTACTCATCGCGCGCCTCCCGCGTGGCGAAACGATTTCGGGGAGGAGCGCCTGTCCCGAGTGTAAAACCACCCTCGGTGTTTTTGATCTGGTGCCGGTGGTCAGCTACCTGCTGTTGCGGGCACGATGCCGATACTGCGAGCAGCCGATTCCCGTCCGCTATCCCATCGTAGAGGCGATATCGGGTGTACTGCTGCTTACGGCATATTGGCGGTTCGGCCCGAACCCCTCTTCGCTTGTCATCTCCGGAGTCTACGTTATCTTCGTGGTATCGATCTTCTTTATTGATTTTGACCACGCGATCGTACCCAATAGCCTTACGTATCCCGTCGGGATCATGGCCCTGGGATTGGCCGTACTCGGGCACCCTATCGCACCCCGCCTTTCGTCGGCCCTCCTGGGGGCAGTAATCGGTGGGGGCGTGTTCTTGCTCATGTTCATCCTCAC
>PUNF01000139.1 GCA_003552525.1 Clostridia bacterium
ACCAGCGCGCCTCCGCCTTTCGGCAAAGACAGGTCGACCTTTTTCGACAGATCGCCCATGTCACGTAGGAAACGTCCGCGGGCGAGGATGGATGCTGCGGCCACAGCAGGGTACCTCTCTGCGCGCTCGATTTGCACAAGGCGCATGGAGCTCTCTCTCATCCGGGCGAGTAGCAACCGATCCGATGCGAACTTGTCCACCAACGCCACCTCGGGCATGGCATTTGCAATCGCACCCGACTCCAACTCACGCAAGACCTTCGCATGCGCCCACGCCAGGAGATCATTGAGATTCTTGCCCTCGGCTCTCATCCGTGCGTATAAATCATTGTACGTCGTCGGCAGCAGCGAAATACATGCGGAATTGACCACGACGGGTGGGATTGCTTTTGCCAGCGCGAGCACGCGTGCATCTGTCAGGCCTTTAGAATCACCCACGGCCATGGCACGAAGTGCCTCAATGGCCCCAGCGTCAACTAACACGCCGGCCACTACCAGCGGCCCGAAGTAGTCCCCTTTGCCAGCCTCATCACTCCCGCAGTGAGGCACGGGCACGTCGGTATCAGACTGCCCCAAGATGTCGGCGATTGCCCGCTCTAAGCCATCCGCCTGGTGAGCGCCCTTTCCCTGCAGTTGTAACGTGCCACTTCGATATTGGCGAACGATGAGCCTTTCTCCGGGAGCGATGAGGGTATAGGACCAGTCGCAGTGATTATCGCTTCGGGCCACCACCTCACCTTTCCAGCCCGTTACTGCACCGTGAACGGCCTCCCGACATTCGCTGGAGACTTTAAACGCGCGTTGTATCGCTCTTGCCTTGCTTGCTGACATCGATCGCGGACACCTCCCACTAATCACATTGAATTATAGTACGATCGGTTGCAATGAATCAGCCTAGCGCACCCGGGGCAGGCCCGCTAAACGATAGGGCCCCGATTGTGGTATAAATACCTAGTAGATCGACTAACCAAAACACTTTGAAAAGGTGATCGCTTTGCATTCGAAGAAGCGAGTCTTCAGTGGACTTCGACCTACCGGGCGCATGCACCTAGGCAACTATCTCGGCGCCATTCGAAATTGGGTCGCCATGCAAGAGACTCGCGATTGCGTCTACGGGGTAGTGGACTATCATGCAATCACCACCCCGTTTAACCCGGAGGAGTTGCGCAGTGATGTCCGTGAAATGGTACTCGACCTCTTGGCCGTGGGCGTAGATCCGGACAGGAGTGCGCTGATTATCCAATCACAGCTTCCCGAGCACACGGAACTTGCCTGGATACTCGGTACCATCACGCCGATCAGCTGGCTGGAGCGCGTCCCCACATTTAAGGAGAAATCCGAAATGCACCCCGATTACCTTCATCTGGGACTCCTTTCTTACCCGGTGCTCATGGCCGCCGACATCCTACTGTACGGGGCAAACGAAGTACCCGTGGGCGACGATCAGTTGCCACACCTCGAGTTGACCCGGGAAATCGTGCGTCGTTTCAACCACATGTTCGGCGAAACATTCGTGGAGCCACAGGCTTACTTTCAAAAGGACTCTGCGCGAATCATGAGCCTCTCACAACCGGAGAAGAAGATGAGTAAGACCCTGGGTCCAGATAGCTATATTGCGCTCGGTGATGCGCCGGATGCCATTCGCAAGAAGATTCGCAAAGCGGTAACGGACGTGGGCCCCAGTGAGGAGTCCATGAGTCCCGGCGTGAATAATCTATTCCGGCTACTCTCTCTCGTCGGCGGGCAAGAAGAACATACGCGACTGATGGATGACTATGAAGCAGGCACGCTGCGTTATGTCGACCTCAAGGATACCACTGCGGAAGCCATCATTGCATTCTTGGAGCCTATCCGCCAAAGGCGCGAAGAATTGGCCGCAGATGAAGAGGCGTTGGATCATGCGGTGCAGTCAGGCCACGAGCTGGCCAGCCAAATGGCCCGCGAGACCATGGCCAACGTACGTGCCGTTTTGGGCGTAGGTTAAGCGAGATACTGCGCACTGCCCAAAATCCTATGTTTGGAACGCAGATGGTGAGTCGGGCGGACATCCGGACAACATGCCCGCCCGACTGGATAATTTGGTATCCTTCTTCAGAAGAGGAGTGCCTGGAGTGCCGTATAGACGATAGTCGCCACGAGTGTGGTCAAAAAAGTCGAGCGGATTACTTGCGTCCGATCTACCGACGCCCTCTCCCTGCCCCCAACTCCCTTTACGGATGCAACATACCAAAACAACCCAAAGAATACGGCGAATGTAACCGAACGAATTGCGAGGTTACCGACATCCAATACGCGTTCCCCCCATCACAGTGCAACGCATGGTTTAGTCCGTGTTGCCGCGAGCCATGCGCGTCGCCTCCGCAAGCGTCGTCGCCCGCTCAAACCGCAGGATACCTCCCTGAAAGATGCGCGCACTGAGATACACAAACGCCACCACCGATGCCATTAACATGGCTCCAGTGGTGAAGATCTCCCAGGTAGGAAGATTCGTCCCTGCCATCCGCAGTAGGACGGTCGAGGGAATGAATGGTGGGATATGGCTTAGAAGCCGCGCCCAGAGTGCGTTGGGTGAAGCAACCATCGGGCCGGCAAGGAACACCGGGAGCATTGGGATGAGAATCACCAACCCCTGGACTTGCCCCCCTCCCTCTGCATCTTTCATCGTTGCGCCCAGGGCAGCAAACAAGGACGCGATCAGGAGATAGCCGAACACGAAATAAAACAGATAGATTAGCCCATCTCCAACCGATGGAAGAATTCCGCTCAAATCGAAAAAGCGCAGCGCCACCACCAGCCCAATACCGGCCCAAAGAAATATCTGCATGAGGCCGAGGAGACCGAATCCGAGAAGTTTTCCCGTCAACAGGTCGAGCGAGGAAACCGAGGAGAGGAGAATTTCGACGATTCGATTACGCTTCTCCTTGATGACACCGTACATCATCATTTGTCCTGAGAACACCGTGGAAAAGATCAGGCCCATGGCCACGACCATGGGAACGATCATTTCGCAAATCCATACATCTTCGGCTCGATCAGCGT
>PUNF01000032.1 GCA_003552525.1 Clostridia bacterium
CCTGGCCACCGCCGCCAGATCACCCGCAATGCAAACCCGGTCTTCCCAGGATATGTCCGCGTCATTGCGCACCACCTCGGCCAGGGTGAGCCATATGATCGGCTTGATACTGCTCGCGGCCCGGTGTCTCTCTTCGGCGCCTTCTGCGCGCGCCTCGCCCGATTCGAGGTCCAGCGCCGAGTAACTTACGCGACCGGACTCCACCGGACCCTCACCGGGGATCTCACGATCCATCATCACGCCCACCTCCCGATTCACCGTTGTTCACCGGATCCAGGACGCCAAGGTCGCAGGTCACATCGAAGAGGCAAATATCGTCAGCCCGGGTTAGTGTTTTGGCAAGGTCCAGCTCAATGCCGGGATGATAAGCCTGCCAGATGGCGTGATGGACGTAGTCACAGTATATGCGGCCCACGTCCGAGGCATCGTGTTCGGCCCATATCTCGTGGTACTGGCAGCGGAAGACCCGCGACAGGCGCCGATCTGGCTGCAGAACGTCCCGTGTGCCGGTCGTGCGATCATCCCGCGGCATATCTCGATTGTTCGTCATGGTCACCAGGTCGATGGGCATGCCTAACTCGAGGTGGTCAGCCCGCATCCGGAAACCACGGTTTTTCCCAAAGGCCTGTATACCCTCGATGAGGACGCGCCGGCCGGATGGCCCAAAGGCATCCACCAGGCCGCGCGCCAGGTGATAATACAATAGGCCGAAGTGATTGCTCAGTTGTGCGACGGGACCGGTCCGGTCATCATAAGATCTGGGCTGCCACGCAACCGGTGCCTCCTCCGCTGGTATGGATGCATCATGGGCCAGGCGCAGGACGAGGGAATTACCCCTCCGAAATACCGCCGGAAGTAGACGGCGATCAAAGGCCCGCGCCAGCGATGTGGGGACTTCCTCGAGGTAGAGGTCCGCGCAACATCCACCGCCCAGCGCATCCCACGTCGCGATCATCGGCGAGTGCGATATCGAGATCGTGAGAATGTGATCCTCTTCGTTGATCGTGCACATACACTCGGGATGTCGCGGGAGGTCGTAGGCATCCACCAGTGCGCGGGCGGGATGTGCAGGCGGGGTGGGTTGATGCTGACGGCGCATGGTTTCACCGCGCTCGGTTCCGAACGCGCGCAGTGCCCGACGCAGCACCCGCTCACCCGCGCGATCGAAATATCGGAGCGTGTTCTTCGCAATGAAATAGTAGAGGCTGCTCCACATGTAATGTCCCTGCACCAGGTCTCGTATCGAAGTCTCCAAGGGTTTTCACTCTTTTCCGCTCGTTTGATTCGCCCCACCGGTCAGGAAAGCCGGGGGTCAAGAAAATCCTGGAATCCACCACCGGCCAGGTTAAAGCCTAGCACCGACAGCGCGATCACGATTCCCGGGAGATCCCCCGGGTGAGACGGCTATCGCCGTCCAGCCCCGGATATCCGGATTATTCTCTTAATCCCGTCCCCTGTTATTTCCCCGCACACCGTGCCATATCTGTCCTCGATCTTGGACGATATGGCATTCGCGCGATATCCCCTTATACCGGTACGACTTCGCCCCGCGGTGAGGCCTCCACCCCCGAAGATCCCGCCACCGACAGGTGCTCCCGCATGGCTGCAATGCCGCCTATGTCCAGGGTAGTGCGATCTGAGCCGTAATCCGGTGGTACGCCCTGCTCCGTAACGTAGGCGACCTCGAACACATCCCCGGGCCGAACCCGGTCATCACCCACGAAAACGTCCTGAATCCTCTGTCCCGCCGGATTCTCGACCTTAAAGTACATTCGAAGGCCCGACGCCCTCTTCACGTAACCGCCCATCTGTTCGTAAGGGTTGGCCGCGAAGGTCCGCTCGAGGTTCTCCTCCATCATGTCCATCAATTCCTCACCGGTGAGGCGACAGGTGGATATGGGGGGATCGACGGGCAGGATATTGTAAAGGTCGCCGGTGGTAATGGGGCCCGGAGGTATCGGTGCACCGTAGCGCCATCCGTTGGAGAAGGCCAGTACCGCGCCGGTAGCCCGCCGCACGCTGTCCAGGAGAAAATTATCCATGGTCGACTCCAGGGAACTGTACCTGTGCAGCGGGGTCTTCGTCCTCCCGACGACCTCGGACAGGAAATCGCGATGGGGCGCCAGGGATTCGTCCACCAATTCCGCCACCGCCGGGCTCTTGGGAACGAGGTCGTCCAGGATCAGGAGGCGGTGATCCAAATCGACGACATTCCCTCCATCCACCACCAGGTCCAGTACGCCCAGGAAAGATCCATGGCACCCGGACTGGATAATGACGGTGTCGTTTACCCGCACGGGCTTCCTGAGCCGATTGTGGGTATGCCCGCTGAGGAGGACATCGATGCCGTCCACTTCCGATGCCAGGCGATCCTCCTGGGGAAAACCAAGGTGGGAAACGACGACAACCAGGTCCACCCCCTCCCCCTCCCTCACGCGCTCGATTTGACCTGGCAACTCGTCCCTGCCCAGGGTGAACTCTATGCCCGCGCTGAAATGCGGGGGCATGACCTTGTCGACGATATTGGATGCGATCCCGATGATGCCTATTCTGAGTCCGCCGCGTTCCACCACGGTGTACGGCGGATACCTCAAACCGCCTCCGGCTTCATGGTAGCAATTGAGCGCCAGCATGGGGTAATCGAGGGAGTCAACGATCTCATCGAATCGGTCCGGTCCGTAGGCGAACTCCCAGTGGGCGGTCATGGCGTCGAATCCTATCTCGTTGAGTATCGGCACCATGATCCCGGCGCGACTTTGCACCGCCGGATAGGTCCCGTGGATGGTATCCCCGCAATCCAGGGCCAGGACCCCACCGGGCCTCCTTTGCCGAATTGTTTCCAACGCGCCACCGATGCGCGCGAAACCGCCGCCCTCGCGATACACCTCGTCGCCGCCCGACCGAAACATCTCCTGGTGGCAGTCCAGATAACCGTGGCTGTCGTTCAACTGCACGATGGTCACGCTTTTTTTCGAGACCAAGGCGAACCTACCTCTCAAGCAAGGATCATCACGACATCCCACGCATCGACGAATCTCTGCGTCCCAGGTCCAGGGCAAGCGACCGAAAGCCGGGGACGGGATGATACGACCGGTGAATCCCCAAAAGATTTCCTCGATTGGAGAACAGCCTCCCGAGGAGCTCCACAGGGATGTATCAGGCGGTGCCCGCCGTGATGTGTCGACAATTCCAGTTGGCATCGATGCAGCGCGGGAGCATGGGTTCTTCGTCCTCATCCACAGCGCCGTGGATCTCATGGAAGACGGTATCTCCCACGGACACGGTCATTCCTGGCTCGTTCCCCCTGTGCTCGATAACCTCGCCTCCCCTGGACTGGAAGGATCCGGCAGCCTTTTCGCACCTCAACCTGTGGGCATCCCGGTGTGCCTTCGCGTAGTCCGAAATCTCTCATGTCCGTTGACGGGTCGACGATCCCTAATGGTTTGTCTTCTATGAAGGCTCGAGGCCTCCTGCGATCCCGCACTGGACACCCCACTTGTCCTCCGCGGCTCGGGCACCGGAGATGCAGGAACGCAACCGCTCCGCGAGCAAGCGGTGGAAGAACGCCTGCGGTGCAGTGCAGCGGGGCAAGATGGAGTGTGTTGAGACCTTATGGACCGCGGTGAAGAGGAATCACCTGGCCCCCAAACCAAAATCCGCCGGTCTTGCCGGTGACCAATCAACACTCCCCGTCGCCGGCCGGGCCCGGGAGCTTTCCCGGGGTAAGGGCGTCCTGTCGTCCCGATTGTCCTGGTGCGGGACGGTGGAAGCATCCGGAATGAAACCTGTTATCCGGCGGATCCTTGAGACACTTCGCGTCCTCGCTGGGCATCCGGGTTCAAATGATAACCTTCGCACCGACATACAGGTCCAGCCCCATCCCAACCGAGAGGATGGGGACCCGCGCACTCGACCTCGGGCTCCTGGTCACGCTATCCACGCCAACCCGGGTCACCGCGGCCACTTGAAGCAAATCGGTTTTCGGCCTCGTTTCGGGGGGAGGAAAAACATAATGGTCGCCTCCACCACCCACGCCCCAACATGTGCCCTGACCCCGGCTTCATCGGCGACGTACCGGCGTCGGCAGATTTATCATGCCCATGGCCGATTCCATCCCGCCGGTGACCAACGACCTCGACATCACGGTGATCCTCTCCCACATCACCGACGCAAGAACATGAAGAAGGAGCAGCGACGGGACGATTACCCCGAGTACGCCGTGGAGTTCGCCCATCCCGACTTCGCGCAATCTTCTACCTCGCTGGTGAACTGGTTATGCAGGCGTCAGAAGAGGATCGGCTCGACGATTCGATTGGCGAGCCCCCTGGTACGGCGGGATGGCGCTCGTGGACGTGAAGACCGAAGCCGACGCCATGCTCGGGGGGGGGTGAAGGTCTCAGAGCCGGGTCCCGATTCCGATAACCCACTTGCTCATCTAGTGCGCATAGTGGCGTTCTTCTGAACCGGTTGGATCGAGAAGGCAGCCCCGATCCGGCAAGTGCATTCCCTTGCCGATTGTGATAGGCTAGGTAGTCTATTGCATCGGTGGGAGGCCAGCCCTGCGAGCGACGTCGAGACCTCACCCACCCCACGCGAGGAGGACGACAATTTGGTTGCAGAAACACACCCTAGCCCGGTAAGAAACGTGGCCATTATCGCCCACGTCGACCACGGCAAGACGACACTGGTCGATTGCCTGCTCCGCCAAAGCGGCACATTCCACGAGAGGGCCGACGTGGTCGAACGCGTCATGGACTCC
Organism: Clostridia bacterium; assembly: GCA_003552525.1. Taxonomy (GTDB): domain Bacteria; phylum Bacillota; class Sulfobacillia; order SLMV01; family SLMV01; genus CSSED11-154. The sequence goes on from PUNF01000032.1 coordinate 4,760, forward strand.
ATCGCACTCGAGCGCGAGCGGGGCATTACCATCATGGCGAAGAACACCGCCGTGCATTATGGCGGCGTAAAGATCAACATCGTGGATACACCGGGACATGCGGATTTTGGCGGCGAGGTCGAGCGGGCACTGAGCATGGCGGATGGCGCCCTGCTCGTAGTCGACTCCTTCGAAGGCCCCATGGCCCAGACCAAGTTCGTGCTGGAAAAAGCGTTACGGGGCGGCCTACAGCCCCTGGTCGTCATCAACAAGTCGGACCGCCTCGATACCCGTCCCGCGGCGGTGCTCGATGAGATCATCGACCTCTTCTTCGAGCTCGGCGCCAGCGACAGCCAGCTGGATTTCCCGGTGCTGTATGCCTCCGCCAAGGAAGGTTGGGCCGTCGCGGACCTCAGCGATGACCGGGTCGACATGAAGCCCCTGTTCGAAACCATCGTGGATTACTTCGCGCCCCCGGCAGCAGATGTCCGTGGGCCCTTTCAAATGCTCGTGTCGAATCGCGAACACGACAACTACCTCGGCACCTATGCCATCGGGAGGATCCGCCGCGGGATCATCAACCGCGGGGACTCTATCTCCGTCGTACACCACGACGGGTCCCTGTCTTCGGGCAGGGCAACCAAGGTGTTCGTCTTCGACGGTCTGCAAAAGAGAGAAGTCGAGGAGGCAGTGGCCGGCGACATCACCGCCATCGCGGGGCTCGAGGCAGTCGACATCGGCGAGACCCTGGCGGATCCCGAAAAACCCGAGCAATTGCCCGTGATCGAGGTGGACGAACCGACCCTGAGCATGACGTTCATGGTCAACGATAGCCCCTTCGCCGGCCAGGAGGGTGAATACGTGACCTCGCGCAAGCTGCGGGAGAGGTTGACGAGAGAACGCAATGCCAACGTGAGCCTGCGCGTGGAAGACACGGATAACCCCGATCAATTCCGGGTGTCGGGCCGGGGCGAGCTTCACCTCTCCATCCTCATCGAAAGCATGCGCCGCGAGGGCTACGAACTGCAGGTCGCAAAGCCCGAGGTGATCTATAAGACCCTGGACGGTGTATTGATGGAACCGGTGGAGCACCTCACGGTCATCGTCCCCGAGACCCTGCGCGGCACCGTAATGGAGGAGCTCGGCCGGCGAAAGGCGACCCTCGTGGACATGGCCTCCGCCGGTGGCGAAGACCTGCGCATGGATTACCTCGTCCCCACGCGGGGCCTCGGCGGGTTTCGCGCGGCGTTCTTGACGCAAACCCGCGGCCAGGGCGTAATGAACTACAGCTTTCACGGGTACGAGCCCCACAAGGGCGAGATCCGGACCCGCTTTCACGGCTCCCTCATCGCCTGGGAGACGGGTACGGCGGTTACCTACGGGCTCCTCGGGGCAGAAGACAGGGGAATCCTTTTCATCGATCCCGGGACACGGGTGTACGCGGGCATGGTCGTCGGGATTCATGCCAAGGAACAGGACCTGGAGGTCAATGTTTGCAAGCGCAAACACCTGACCAACATGCGGGCCAGCGGTTCCGAGGACACGGTCAAGCTACAGCAGCCCCGGCGCATGAGTCTCGAAGAAGCCATCGATTTCATCGATGACGATGAGCTGGTGGAGGTAACCCCACAGTCGATTCGCCTGCGGAAGAAGTCCCTCGTCAAGAGCGAGCGGGATCGCGCCAACAAGCGGGCCAAGCGAAACCAGACCGCGGGCAGCACGGACTGAGGGACGGCGAACCGCCCTGTGCCTGTGGCGCAATCCACGTGCCCCGGGGCGTTCCGGGGAAGAGCCGGCGCGCCATGAAATGGGCATTCCCTTTACAGGGTCGCACCGGTGTGATACAAATACGGACATTACGTAGCGTAAAGATCTGAGAAATGCGATGCGCGGGAATAGTATCCGCCAAGGCCATGCCCCAGCGAGTCGGAGACAGTGAGAGCCCGATGTCCGGGATGGCGGTGAATGGGCCCGCAAGCTGCCGATCGAAAGGCAATCGCCGTGTAGATTGGGCCGGAACCTCTACCGTTATAAAGAGGCAGGTGTAAAATGGCACCTGGCCGAGAGGAGTGCAGCGCGCGCTCCAGATGGGTGGCACCACGGAACCTTCCGTCCCATGGGGACTGAAGGTTTTTTGTTTGCCGGGGAATCGGCCATATGCGTTTTACGCTCCGTTGAGTGGGGTTTGCACGGTCATAACGTCGCGACCGCAGAACCCAAACAGGGTGGTACCACGGCACGTCCGTCCCGGTCGGGACGGGCGTGTTTTGTTTCCACATCACTTTCCCGAAAGGAGTAACAAGCATGTTAGTTCCGAGCCTCGACACGTACTGTCAACTCGCCCGCGAGGGAGGCGTCGTACCCGTTTATGCCGATATCATCGCCGACGAACACACCCCCATATCCCTGTATCGCAAGCTGAATGATGATGCACCCTCTTACCTGCTCGAAAGTGTGACCGGGGGGGCGCAGGTGGCGCGGCACTCCTTCATCGGCACCGACCCCTTCGCCACCCTGACCATCCAAGATGGCGGGGTGAAGGCAACCGGATCGGACGTGGCATCACTGGCGGACGATCCTTTCGACGCCCTTCGAAGGTGGGTCAATGCCTTCAAACCCGGTCCGGAGACCCTCGCATTCGCCCGAAGTCACCTGCCTCCTTTCTTCGGCGGCGCCGTGGGGTATCTCGGCTATGAAATGGTCGCCCATATCGAGGACATTCCGATTCCCATCCAGCGGGAGATCGATGTGCCCGACAGCCAATTCCTCATGTCACGGCTGGTCGTGGCCTTCGATCATGCCACCAACCGGATCAAACTGATCGTCAATACCGTCCCAGGGGAAGACCCCCATCGCGCGTATCATCTCGCCAAGAAGACGGTGGAGGAGACACTGGAGCGCATGCACGCATCTTCACCCCCCTCCGAGGAAGTGCCGCCAGAAGAACCCTTCGAGCCCGTCAGCAACGTCCGCCGGGAGGACTTCACCGCCAACGTCGAGAGGGCCCGGGACTATATACACGCCGGGGATCTCCTCCAGGTGGTACTCTCCCAGCGCCTTTCCATTCCCCTGCGCACATCGGCCTTCACCGTCTATCGGCACCTGCGTTCGCTCAACCCCTCTCCCTACAATTTCTTCCTCGAGCTCCCCGACGTGACGCTGGTCGGTTCGTCGCCCGAGCTGCTGGTGAAGGTTGTCGATGACGTCGTGGAGACCAGGCCGCTCGCCGGCACACGAAAGAGAAGCCGTGACGAGGCCGAGGATCGGCGGTTAGAGGATGAGCTGCGAAGGGACGAAAAGGAGCGCGCCGAGCACATCATGCTCGTGGATCTCGGGCGTAACGACGTGGGGCGGGTTTCGCGGTACGGAAGTGTCGAGGTTACCGAGTTGCTTGAGGTCGAACGATATTCCCACGTCATGCATCTCGTTTCGCACGTGCGGGGCGAATTACACCCGGACCTCGATGCCATCGACGCACTCAAGGCCTGCTTTCCAGCCGGGACCCTGTCGGGAGCACCCAAAGTCCGGGCGATGGAGCGCATCGCCGAGATGGAGCGGGAGCAGCGGGGCCCGTACGGGGGCGCAGTGGGTTACCTGGGCTTCTCAGGAAACCTCGATAGTTGCATTACCATCCGCACCGTCGTCATCAAGGATGGACGCGCCTACGTGCAGGCCGGAGCCGGTATCGTGGCGGACTCCCAACCGGAGCGCGAATACGAAGAAACGCTCAGCAAGGTCGACGGCTTGCTCGCGGCCCTGAAACAGGCAGAAGGGACGGTACTCCGATGATCGTTGTCCTCGATAACTACGATTCCTTCACCTACAACCTCGTCCAATACCTCGGCGAACTGGGAGAACCACTTCAGGTCGTACGAAACGACCAGGCCACGGTCGATGACGTACGGGGGCTAAAACCCGATCACATCCTCATCTCCCCCGGTCCGGGTTCACCCGAAGGGGCCGGGATCAGCGTTGACCTAATCCGCACCCTGGGCCCAGTCATTCCCATGCTCGGCGTGTGCCTGGGTCACCAGGCCATCGGTGAAGCGTTCGGGTGCGAGGTAAGCGTCGCACCGGTGCTCATGCACGGGAAAACTTCCCGCATCACCCATGATGAGGGGAACCTGTACCGCGGCATACCAAATCCGTTCGTGGCGACCCGTTACCACTCCCTCATCATCGACGAAGCGACGCTCACCCCGGATCTTTTGATCACCGCCCGGGATTCCAGGGGCGTCATCATGGGAGTGAGGCACAGGGAGTACCCCGTGGAAGGCGTGCAATTTCACCCCGAGTCCATTTTGACAGAACATGGGAAGCGACTCCTCGCGAATTTCTGCGCGAGCTGATAATCGGAATAACGGGGAATCCGTACGGTGGGTTTCTACCTCCGCGTGGCGTGGAAGTGCCCGGGTGACCCCGGGTGATCAAGGGAAGGGAATCACCCGGGGCGTGCTGCACGCCCGCTCCATCGACGTTACGGATGCTAACGATTCGCAGCAATGGTGCCTCGACCCGAGTCTCCTGGGACCTCTACCAGGGGAGCGCACACAACAGAGCCTCGCCTTGACACCACGGGTCACTATGCTATCGTTATTGATGTGTTGGTGATGGGTGGTACTGTTCCCCCGGATCCAACAGTGCTATACGGTACCCTAGTAGAATCGCGGTGCCGATCACTCACCCATTTCAGCCCGTGATCCCGAATCACGGGCAGCGAAAACCTCCGAAGCCAGGATAAACCGCGTTGTAGGCGCACACCCTCACGCCTGCGCCCGCATTCCCGTCAACGCGGCCGAGGAGGATCGAGTTCCAATCAGGTTAGATCGAAAATCTATGGTCGTGTAGCCACGGCCCACCGATTCCAGCGTCACGATTTCCGTTATCGGCAGGATCGATGCGGGTACATCGAAAGTTCGTCACGTATCCGCCCGTTGCGGGGTAAGTCCCTGGATCACTTCACACCTGAGGGCGTGGCGCGGATCAAACGAGAAAGGCAATACCAAAAAGGAGGGTGTTACCCATCAGTTCGAAGAGATATGCAGGTATCCTGATCGCAGTACTACTCATCGGCACCTTCGCGATCATCGGTTGCGGCGCATCCGACGACGCAGACGATCCCGGGGCATCCGGCGATCGAGAGCCGATCGTCATCATTGACAACCAGTGGCAGAGTCTTTGGATCAATAATGCCATCGCCGAGTTCATTATCGAAGAAGGTTACGACTATCCAGTCGAAACGGTCACGGTGACCACGTCCGTCGCGCGGCAATCGCTCAGGACCGGCGATGCCCACGTCCACACCGAGCTCTGGCGCTTCAATGATTACGACTGGTATACCGCGGCCACCGAGGCCGGCGATGTCATCGATCTCGGCCCTATCTTCGACACCTCCACCCAGGGATGGTACGTGCCCCGCTACGTGGTCGAAGGTGACGAAGAGCGCGGCATTGAGCCAAAGGCCCCGGGCCTGGAGTCGGTATTCGACCTGCCCGACTACTGGGAGGTTTTCCAGGATCCCGAAGAGCCCGAAAAAGGCCTGTTTGTCAACAGCGAGCTAGGCCAGGACTGCACAGACATCAACGAGATCAAGTTCGACGTGTACGGCCTGACGGATTATTACAACGTCCGCTCGGCCGGCGGCGCCGCGGCACTGGATTCCGCCCTGGCGGGAGCCTACGAGCGTGGCGAACCCATACTCGCATACTACTGGGAGCCGACGTGGCTACTGGGTCTTTACGACTATGTGCGCCTCGAGGAGCCCGAGTACGACGAGGAGATCTGGGCGGACATCGAACGCGTCATGCACGGGGAAATGGATATTTCCGAACTCGACGAAGCGTGTGCCTACAAGGAGCACGCTATCAATAAGGGCATCCACAAGAGCCTAAAGGAGCGCGCTCCAGAGGTGGTGGAGTTCCTCGATGAGATGCACGTTGGAGACGAACCCCTCAATGAAACCATGGCCATTATGGAGACCGAGAATCTCGAGGACATGGAAGCCGCGTTCTACTACTTCGAGAATTACCAGGAGAAGTGGCGCAGCTGGCTGCCCGACGAGATCGAGGAGCGCGTGGAGGCGGCCCTCATCGAAGCCGGGGCCGACCTGTAACGTCGTGGCAAATGGCGGGGACAAGAAAGTAGAGCCGATATACGTATAACAGTAAGTAATGGAAGAGTTTATCCCTTAAGGAGGGTGTTATCCATCAATTCCAAAGTTCTCAGGAGTGTACTGGCTATAGGCCTACTGATCGGCATGCTGCTTTTGGGTGGCTGCGGCACGGGCAGTGATGCATCGGAAGACAAAGAACCCATCCGCATCTCCGACACCCAATTTCAGACCCTGTGGATCAACAATGCTATAGCCGAATTCATTCTCAAAGAGGGCTATGGATATCCCGTGGAGATAATAAATGTGAGCACTCCTGTGATGTGGGAATCTCTGGCCAGCGGTGAGATAGACCTGCATATGGAACTGTGGCGATACAACAACAAGGATCTGTATCTCGAGGCTACCGAGGCGGGCGATATCATCGACCTCGGACCGGTCTATGACACATCAACGCAGGGATGGTACGTTCCGCGCTACGTCATCGAGGGCTGCGAAGAGAGAGGCATAGAGCCCATGGCCCCCGGCCTGGAGTCTGTGTTCGACTTGCCGGACTACTGGGAAGTATTCCAGGATCCCGAGGACCCGAATAAGGGCGTCTTCCTCAACAGCATCCACGAGTGGGACTGCACTGTGTTCAACGATGTGATGATTGAGGCCTGGGACCTGGACGAATACTACAACGTCCAGTATCCCGGGGGAGCGGCTGCCCTCGATTCGGCCCTAGTCGGCGCATACGAGAGGGGCGAACCCATCGTCGGGTACTACTGGGAACCCACGTGGCTTATGGGTAAATACGACTTCGTACAACTGGACATGCCGGAACACGACTCTGAAGTGTGGGGCCAGATGCGTCGCGTACTGGACGGGGAAATTGAAGCGCATGAAGTGGATGAAGCCTGCGCCTACGAGTCTTTCGCCATTCATAAGGGGATCACGTCCGGCCTGAAGGACCGCGCTCCAGAAGTCGTCGACTTTTTGGACGAAATGAATGTGGGCACAGACGCTCTCAACGAAACGGCCGCCTTCATGGAAGTGGAAGACGCGGACGAGGAGGAAGCCGCCGTATGGTACCTAGAGAATTACCAGGAGAAGTGGCGCAGTTGGCTGCCCGACGAGATCGAGGAGCGCGTGGAGGCGGCCCTCATCGAAGCCGGGGCGGACCTCTAGTGCGTCCCCGTCGTCGAATCCCCGTCTCCGAAAGTGAATTGGGAGGGCAGGATCTATGCTAGAGTTCCCAACCTGGTTCCGAATTCCCCTCGGGACCTGGGTCGATAACTTCGCCCGATGGCTTACGACCGAGGGGGACGTCGTTTTCGGATGGATTTCCGACGTACTCTTCGTCCTGCTGCTGCGTGTGGAACAGCTGCTGATCTGGCTTCCATGGCCCGTGGTAATCGCCGTGGTGGCCGCCCTCGCCTGGCGGATCGTGGGACCCCGCCTGGCGATGGGTGTGATCGCCGGTTTCCTTTTTATCGGGGCCCTCGGTCTTTGGCCGGAGGCTATGGCCACCCTGGCGCTGGCCCTCAGTGCCACGTTATTGGCGACAGCCATCGGTTTGCCCATCGGCATCTTCATGTCGCGCAGTGAACTAGCCCAGGGGATCATCCGCCCGGTATTGGATTTGATGCAAACCATGCCGTCCTTCGTGTACCTGATCCCTGCCCTCATGCTTTTCGGGCTGGGTCGGGTACCGGCACTGATCGCGACGCTGGTCTACGCCCTGCCCCCGGTGATTCGCCTGACCAACCTGGGGATCCGGCAGGTCTCCTCCTCCGTGGTGGAGGCCTCCAGGGCCTTCGGGTCTACCGGAACGCAGGTGTTGCTGTGGGTGCAAATCCCCCTGGCCATGCCCACCATCATGGCGGGGATCAACCAAACCATCATGATGGCCCTGGCCATGGTGGTCATCGCCTCGATGATCGGTTCCGGGGGTCTCGGCGACGAGGTGCTCCGCGGCATCGGGCGCCTCGACGTGGGACGGGGATTCACCGGTGGCATCAGCATCGTGATCATGGCGATCATTATCGACCGCATGACCAGTGCCCTGGGCCAGAGGCGGCAGCATGATACGACATAGTGACGGAGAAGACATGCAGAAGAAAAGGAGGCCGTTAGCGTGGCATTGCCCATTCGCCTTGAGGGCGTAACCAAGATATTCGGGCCCAACCGGGCACAAGCCCTGCGTCGCCTGGACGACGGCGCGACCAAGGACGAGGTGCTCGGGGAAACCGGGGCCACCGTAGGAATCTACGACGTGAGCTTCGAGGTGAAACCCGGCGAGGTCTTCGTGGTTATGGGGCTCTCGGGTAGCGGGAAATCGACCCTCGTTCGATGCCTCAATCGACTCATCGAGCCCACCAGGGGATCCGTGTTCGTGGGCGACCATGAGGTCACTGCCCTCGAAGACAAGGAGCTGCGCCGCCTGCGGCTGCATGAAGTCTCCATGGTCTTCCAGCAGTTCGCCCTGTTCCCCCACCTCAGCGTCGAGGAAAACGTGGCCTACGGCCTGCGGGTGCGCGGCATGAAGAAGGACAAACGCATTGCCGAGGCCCGGTCTATGCTGGAATCCGTGGAGCTGGGCGATTACGCCGAAGCACAGGTATCGACGCTCAGCGGAGGCATGCAGCAACGCGTCGGCCTGGCTCGCGCATTGGCGACGGATCCCGAGGTACTACTCATGGACGAACCCTTCAGTGCCCTTGATCCCCTTATCAGAGCTGATATGCAGGAGGAGCTTATTGAGCTGCAGCAGGAAATGCAAAAAACCATTATTTTTATCACCCATGACCTGGATGAAGCTTTGAAACTTGGTGATCGAA
>PUNF01000110.1 GCA_003552525.1 Clostridia bacterium
GATGCGTCGATGTCGTTTATTAGTACATAATCGCCACTCAGGTCGTTGCTTATGTTAGCGAGATCCTCCAAAGTGTGTATTTCCGAGGGGTTCGTCGCATTGGTCGAGCTAGTCGGTGGCGTGCCTTCCCATCCCAGTCGTGGATAATCGTTCCCATCGTGAATATTCCATGACCATTCGTTAGCGGGGGCGAAATCCGTTATGTTCCACTCGACCCCATTTATTGTGTAATTAACGGTTCGTTCCTGGGTATTGTAATCAGCTGTTAAATTATACTCTTCTAAAGTTTGATTATAAGTAAAAGTGTGAGTAGAAGAGTGGTTATCAAGATCTGTAAGTGATTCAAATTCTAATTCACTTTCCCATCTAGCTTCATCGGTTGCCATAGATTCCATGATCGGGGGCAGAACCACCGCTACCATGATACCGAGTATGATTACTCCCACGATTAGGCTAGTTTTCATTTTTATCACATTCACTTAAGATATAAAGGGGCATCAAACAGGTGATTATCACCCCGAAGAGTGTTAGATTCCAAAAACCTAAAAGCCAGCCGAACCCACTAGCGGTTATCGTCGTGAGCAACACGGTACTTTCCTTTATTTCATTGAGGATGCGTGCCGTGAGTGGTTCAGGGCAAGATTCTAGGGTCGGAGGAGAGTTGATCATATTACCGCATGTATATCCACATGGCGATAGCAACGAGTGGGACGAGGACGAGGAAGATCGGAAATATATTGTATATATTTGCCGCTCCGGAGGACCAGTTGTCCGTATTCACTGTTGCCATCTCTTCCATCCCAATCGGGAACACATGGGCCAGCATGATGGCTGCTATGACTATCCCTATGATGATACTGATAATCTGTCTTGATCTGATTTAGTTCACCTCCTTTTTTGTTTTTATGACCCTTCATATACTTAAGAACTATATTGAAATATATATAACGATTATGGACTCTATAGATTTGTGTCAATCTATTATAGTATATAAAGCCAGGGGGGTGAAAATGTCCGGTACCGTGTTCACGGGTCGTACTTCCGCGAGAGTAGGGGTACCTGTCGGAACACGTGTTTGTTTAGATATATATATAAATAGTTTTTGTATATCTACTAACTAACTAACTAACTAACTAACTAACTAACTAACTAACTAATAACTAAATGATAATCAAATAATAACCATAAACCGCTATATCGGCATCTTAGGGGGTACTCTCTCGTAAGAACGGGACATGTCCCATTAGGTGGACATTTTCACCCCCTTGGCTTTATATACCCTAAAAAAATAAGAAAAGGGGGTGGCCGCCCATGTCCCGCCCATCACTTATTCATCCTTTTTTCTCGTTCCCGCTGTACCCAATCCGATGTTATCTCGTATAAAGAAATACCTTGGCTGCATGTACGCCGGATCCAAGCAAAAGCGATCTTAACCTCATTCTGCGTTTCAACGTCCTTCTCTTCCAACTCCAAGATTCTTTCAACCTCTTGAAACTTTCGAATTGCACGATCCATCGGTGTTTCAATCTCTGCGTTGTGTATCAAATGCTTAACCACGTCATCCTGGGTGGAAAATCCATTCATCTTTTTCAGTTTTTGTATCTGTTTTTTCGTTTTATCCTTAACTCTTATTCGGGCCATAAATGTCCCATCTACTCACAGATATATAACATTTATGACCTAAATTATTTATAGGTGTTAGTAGTTTTGAAATTATGAACCGAAGAGATCGCAAAGACAGGATATTAAAAAACAGATCTATCAATATCTATGAGGATCAAGAAGAATGGTTCCACCTGAACATGAAATACAACATGTCGGGAACCATCAGGGTCCTGATAGACGATTTTATAGAAAAATGTGAAAAGCGCGAGGCTAAACAATGATGATGATTCTATTAGTAGCGTTCCTGGCCGTATGGGTCCTTTGTGGATTTATCGCCTCTATCGAGTTTGCAAGCATGCCGTTCCCGCCAGACTATATAGCCGGAGCCGGTATCGGGACCTGGGTCACGGTTGTACTACTCGGTCCACTCGCCTTAATGGCTGTCACGTATGAAAAAACCGGAGGTCTAAAATGAAATTACAGGAGTGTAGCCGCTCCGACGATCCAGACTTCTGCCAAAAACGGTGCAAATAGCGGTAGTATATAAGTGTTGTCCTGCAAAATGGTAGAAATAGGGGAAAGGTATATATACCACGAACACCATGTAGTATTAGAGTTGAAAAACATGGCAAGCAAAAACAAAAACAAAAAGAAAAGGGAAGAAACAGAAGCTGAAGAGCAGCGGGAAATGGAAGAGTTCGTATGGATCGCGGACGGGGTAAAATGCAAACAAAACGTGGTAATGGAGTTTGTTAAAAAGAATGGGCTGACGGCCCAAGAAGCGTTCGAAGAAGAAGCCTGCATACATGCAGGATCTAAAGCCTGTGAACAGTGTGATCACCGGGTGAAAGAATGAGTCAAGAAAAATTAAATTTTGACCGAAAAGAAGCTCTCAAACACATTTTATGGCAGAGCCACTATTATGTGGCTTGGGAATCCTTCGCCGCCGATAAGTTCGAGGGCGAAGAGGAGCTCAAGGAACTGGGTATTCAATACAAAAAACTGGGTAATGCGTGTCCCAGCCATAACCACCCAGCCAGTTATGGAGAGGGGCACGTAGTGCTTATTGAAATACCCGACATCACCGCGCCTCTATGGAGAGCAGTGGAGGCTGGTCTAACCCCCATCCACGAAGATGACTTTTTTGAGGTGATAGAGTGAGCATCAAGGACACACAAATCTATGTCTGTGATCTATGTGGCACCAGCATCACCGCAACGGTGTCCGGCAAGGTCCAATCGGAAGCCGTGACGAACTGGGGCCAGGCGAAGATCTTTCTGCCGAAGTTCGAGGACGAGGAACTGCTCCTATGTCCCGACTGTATCCAGGAGTTCCACCGAAAGCTCGGGGACCTCCTGAACGAGATGGTGGACGAATGAGCAAATCCCCTGAGGGCAGGGTATATGCGGTCCATGTA
>PUNF01000008.1 GCA_003552525.1 Clostridia bacterium
GACGACGGTATGGTATACAGTCTGGATGCATCCAGCGGAGTGTTGGTCTGGCAAAAACAAATAGCTCTTGAAGATCGCATGATTGTGGGAAACAGCCGTTTGATCTCACGTCAGCCTTCACGCAGCGGGGTAGTGGTGGTGGAAGACACAGTATATACAGTGGCCGGAATGTGGCCGACCGAGGGGGTTAGCGTTTATGCGCTGGATGCCGAAACGGGCGAGAAAAAGTGGATTAACGATACTTCCAATGCACTTTACCTCCCATATTCACATGACGGACTTTCACTCGGAGGGCCTACCTCTCAGGGGTATCTGGCGACCGACGGACGTCACTTGCTGATGCCCACAGGTGAGGGTCCGCCTGCACATTATGATGCTCTTACAGGAGAGCTCAAGTGGTGGGATGCACGCCAGCCGGGCTCCTCATTTGTCACGCTGATGGATGGCTTTGCGGTAAGTCCGGCACGCGGGTGGCAGCAGAATTTGCCTGTTGTCCTGGGGGAGGTGGATGTTTTTGAAGGTGACGGCCTGCAGTTCAGGAACCTCGAAGGAGGGGGGGCAGGTAAGTGGGGAGGTTATGATAGCCTGCCAGGAAGCCCACGAGAAGGTAAAGGCCGGTGGCGAGCGCAGGTAACTCCCATAGGTGGACGCAGGCGGGCGGTTTATACGGGAGATCGTTTTTTTGCGTTTGGCATGGGAGAACTTGAAGCGATTGACAGTTCCGGAGACGGCCTAGAGCGCCTTTGGATAAGGGATTATGATCGTGTTTACAGCATGGCGGTGGCGGGTGATGTGCTGATAGCGGGTGGGGAAGATTTTGTTTCGGCTGTAGATCCCGATACCGGTGACGAGATCTGGCGCGGGAGCGTTGACGGACAGGCCCGCGGGCTTGCTATAGCCGGCGGTCGGCTATATGTTTCGACGAACAAGGGGGCGTTATATGCATTTGCACCGGGCCATGAAGAGGTTAAGGCGCAGAGGCGGCCGCAAATCGTTTCCAGGCAGCCTTCCGGCTATGCTCTGATAATCGGGGAAGATGATACCAGCCTGGCAGAAGACCTGGTTTCTGACAGAGACCTTCAGGCGGTAGTTTTGCTCTCTGATGCCCGAGCGGTGCATCAGGCGCGTTCGAGGCTGATTGATGAGGGCATATACGGCAGCGACATAGTGGTTCATGAAAAACCTTCGAACGACAGGCTTCCCTATAGCGATTATTTTGCAGCCGAGGTGGTTATAAGCGGGGGCGGAGGTGATATCGCGCCCAAGGAAGCATATCGAGTGCTGCGGCCTTATACGGGCGTTATGCGTTTTGAGGGGATGGACGAGGAGGAGATAGAAGCATATATCAGTGAAGCGCAGGTGCCCCGGGAAGAAATTGACGACCTTGTGGTCAGGCGAGGCGCGCTGGAGGGGGCATTTGACTGGGACAGTGAAAATGTGGTGGATCACCGTGTTAGCTGGCCGCTGGAGATGCTGTGGTTCGGCGGCCCCGGACGTCAGCGAACTCTTTCAAGACATAGTCGCGACCTGCCAGCACCGGTACCTGCAGCAGGCAGGACTTATAAACTGGGGGACGGTTATGTGGCTGCGGTTGACGCTTATACCGGCCACGAACTGTGGTCATATTACGCACCGGGATACAGGCACGTTTCTGGCGATGATGATTATGCCTATATAAATATGGGCGGCCATACAATGCAGCTTAATGCCCGGACAGGTGAGCTGGTTAAGATTTATGGAAATCCGGATTTTCCAGTATATTCACTTGATGATGATCCTGAATTCAGCGTGCAGGACGAGGAAGGCGAGTGGGGCGGTACGGTCGAAATCGGCCTGAGTGAAAGGGGGGTGGAGGTTGAGTTTCTAACCCTCAACCCTCGGCCGGATTACAGGGATGCATGGGTGTTTTGGTTCGATTTTCGCCCGGAACGTGAGCGACTGACTCCAATGGGTGATGGCAGATTTCCGGTCATAGTCGATGTCACCAGGAGCAAACTGCGCAGATTTGACGGGTTCAGGAAAAAGTCAATCCCCGCAGTGGAATTGAAAGAGACCGGGGAAGGACACCGGTTAACCATACCTTTTGAAGATATTAGGGAGCTGGCAGGTTTTGATGCCGATACGTATGAAATCCCGGGTGGACCGCTGCCCTCTGTTTCGTTCGACATGTCGGCGGAATTAGAATTATGGGCTCAGGATTTTCCCAGATATCCTTCGAGGCAGTTCAGCAGAGCGCCCATAACAAACAGAAACGATCCCTGGAGGTCGGGGGGCGCGACGTTTGTAATGAGAGGGGAGGCACATAACGAAGCGGCCCCAATGGCACGGGTGGAAAGGGCTGATCGCGATGATATACCCCAGGTTGCCAGAAGCTGGGGACAGATGCCCTATAGTTCGGGACATCGCGCTAATATACCGCAACCCCCTGTAGTTCCGGAAGAAAGTGAGGATTTGCTTGTTCGTGAATGCCCGATAACGGGTGAAACAGGAGAACTTTCTATGATAAGGGGATACGGCTGCAGTCCTGCGGTTGCATCGGCCACCATGAATTTCTTCCGTTCGGGCACTGTTGGAATGTATGATATGAAAGATGACAGCGGGATGCGTAATATAGCCGGCACAAGGCCAGGATGTAGAGTCACCCTTTCACCTGCCCTCGGTGTTCTTGTTTCTGTTGAAGGGGTAGGTGACTGCTACTGTCCCTATAATTTTGCCACCGGCGTGGGCATGGCACCCGCGCGGGAACGAAGTAATGAGGATTGGGCTGTGTTCAAAGACGACGAGCGGGTGGGCAGAATGCGTCAGCTAGGAGTCAATTTAGGGGCGCCCGGAGACCGTCGGGATGAGGCCGGGCTGCTGTGGCTGGGATTTCCGCGCGACAGGATGATGTATGCTACGGGTGGCTCTTTCGGACCCGGACCGCAGACGATCAGCCTGCCCCTTGCTTTAGATGTTGTAGAGGAGGGAGGTCCGTACCGTGTGAATGCCGATCGGGTGGCTATAGACAATACCGA
>PUNF01000167.1 GCA_003552525.1 Clostridia bacterium
GTGCATCTGGTTCGAGGCGGGTGTGACCGTACCACGTGGCCGATTCCGCGGTGTTGGCGGGCATCCATTCCATGGTCTTCTCCTCCCGGGAAGTTGCCGTCGCAGTGCATCGCATCTACGCGAAAGGGTTCTCCACCCGATGGTCGAATCCCCTCGGGGTGTGTCAGAAAGGTGTCACGCCGACAGAATAGAATGGTCATGTAGTATGTGCTCCGACAAGGGGAACGCCAGTTTGGCGAACGAGGGAGGGGCAGCATGGTACGGTTTTTGCACACGGCGGACTGGCAGATGGGGATGAAAGCCACGGATGCGTCGGCGCTCGGCAGGCAGCTGCGGGAAGCGCGTTTTGCGACGTTACGCCGGGTTGCCGTCCTGGCGAAAGAACGATCATGTGATTTCGTGCTGGCGGCCGGTGATCTATTTGAACACAACCAGGTATCACCGGAAACCGTCACCCGGACCCTCCAGATCTTCGGGGATATTGCGCCCATTCCCGTCTACATGTTGCCGGGGAATCATGACTGGTACGATGCCGGTTCGGTATATCGGCGGGATATCTTTCGTTCATACGAAAACATCGTGGTCCTGGGGCGTCGAGCGCCGGTTGCGATCGGTGCAAACTGCATGCTGTACCCTTGCCCGGTGTTTCGCCGCTGGGAGATGGATGAACCGACGGGATGGATTCCCGTACGTGAAGATGAGGAGGAAATCCGGATCGGCGTGGCGCACGGCTCGCTGATGCCCCTCGCAGAACCGGATCCAGTGCTTCCCGTCCCCGAAGATGTGGTCACGCGGAAATCCCTCGATTACCTCGCGCTGGGGCACTATCACAGCCTGCGCCGTGTCGCCGACGACCGCGTGGCTTACCCCGGGACGCCCGAGCCCACGCGCTTTGGTGAGGCGGATGCCGGCTGGGTGCTGGAGGTGGAACTGCAGGGACCCGGGCAACCCCCGCGCATCACGCCCCACCGGGTGGGACGACTCCGGTGGTTGGAGTGGCGGGAAGAGCTCGAGGGCAATGTCTGTGAGGTGATCGGGGACCTGGATCGGCGTATCTCGGCCCTCGAAGACCCGGATCACACCTTACTACGGTTGACCCTGACCGGTTCCGTAAACGCGGACGAACTCGTGATCCTCGAGGACTTTCGGAATCGGCTGGACGCGCGGCGCGAGAACCGAAGCATCCTCTTCACGCAACTGCGTGAAGAGGTGATGACCACCGAGAGTCTCGACGGGGCACTCCACCGCGCGGCGATGGAAGACGATGTGTTGGCTGGCGTGATTGCAGACCTCACCGCCCTGGGATCCCTGCATGCATCCGCGGGGCCCGTAGAAGATCCCCGGGACCCGGAATCATTGCTGGAAGATGTACGCCCGCTCGAGGGTTGTGGCGTGGGGACGGAAGCGCTGGCACAGGAGGCCCTCACCCGACTGGCACGCATCATCGCGGAGGTGATGTAGATGTTGCTGCGCCGCCTTGAAGTCCGCGGGGTACGGTGCTTCGATCAACGGGTCACCCTCGGCCCTTTCGTGGATGGTCTCAACATGATTCATGGTCCCAACGAGAGCGGGAAGTCTACCCTTATGGAGGCAATGGCGCGGGCAGTTTTCGATCGGTACAGTGTCGGCGGCGCGGATATCCAGGAGCTTCGTCCGCGCGGCAGCTCCCTGAGTCCCGAGGTTACCGTCGAGTTCGAGTGGCAACAACGCTGCTATCGGCTGCACAAGCGATTCATCGATGATCCCCGCAGCGTGCTGGAAATCTACGATGGCACACGCTGGGTTGCGCGCCACGAGAGAGACGCCGCGGATGACTATGTGCGCCAGATCTTCTCGGGGGAAGTGGCCGGACGGGGCCTGACCCCGGTATCGGGATGGGGCCTCGCGCGGACGTTGTGGATGCTGCAGCGGCCGGGAGGATCCGAGCACCATGGTGTTTCAGATGCCGTGGCCGCCCAGCTGCGCAGTGCGCTGGCCGGGCAGCTCCAAATCACGACGCGCCTGGATGCGGTTGCGGAGCGGGTCGAAGCCGCCTATCGCGAGGATTTCACCCCGACCGGAAAGATCCGCAAGGGTTCACGCCTGCAGGAGTTGGACGATGGGTTGTCCGCGCGGCGAGAACAGCTGGAGGAGGCGCGACGTCGCATGGAAGAGGCCGACCGTACTGTGCAGCGGATGGAATCGGTCGAATCGGAGCTAGAGCGCCTGGCCCAGGAACGTTGCACGGTGGTGTCCGACCTCGAGGTGGTGGAATCAGAAGTGGCGCGGGTGGAAAAGATGCGCGACGAGGTACGGGCACGCCGGGAGGCGCTGTCGGAGCAGCGCGATAGGCTTGACCGGCTCGAGCAGAACCTTCGCGATGTGCAGGCGGCACTTGCAACCATCGCCCGGGGTGAACGTTCGCTCGAAGCCATGGAGGGTGAAAGGGAGCAAATCGCACTCCGCGTGCAGAGCATGGAGTATCTCGTTCATGAGGCAGATTCCGCGTTATCCCGGGCCCGTAGCGCTCGTACCGAAGCGGAGCGCGCATTGCGCCACGGCATTCGCGCACTCGATGTACTGGGAGAATGGCAGAAATACCGCGCACTTTGCGAGCAGCACGAGCGCGTGTGGAGCCTGTCCGAAGCGCTGCACGAGGCGGAAAAGGAATTGGCCCGGGAGGATGCCCCGACCGAAGAGGAGATCGAGCAGCTGCAGGATGTCGAGCGGGAAGCCGACAGATTGCGGGCGATGGCCGAGGCCTCGAGCCTGCGCGTTCACATGCACGCGCACGTCGCGCAGCCGGTGAAGTGCCGCGTGGACCAGGTAGATGATGCGGACGAGACGACGCGGGTGCTCGATGCGGGTGAACAACACGAGGTTTCCGGTCTCGATCGCATAAATTTGTCTCTGCCCGGTGTGATGGATCTCGATATCGCTTCCGGTTCCAGCCAGGCCCGCGACCTCCGTCGCCGCGTGGACCAGCTCGAAGCCGAAGCGTGCGCGCAATGTGATCGCCTCGGCATTGCATCCGCGAAGGAAGGCCGGGACCGGCGGGCACGAAGCCAGGCGATCGAGCGGCGGATCGAGCAGCTTCGGGAAAAACGGGCACATGCGCTGGGAGGATACGATGATGCCGCATCGCTTCAGACGGCCGCGCGCGAGGCCGAGAGGCGGGTGGAAGAGGGGCGACAACGGATGGGCTGGGCGGATGAAGACCTGTCGCAATACGATTCGCCCGTGTTACGCGAACTGCAGGAGACCGCCGACAAGGCACGTCGGGATGAAGAACAAGCCCAGGGGATCTACGAAGAGCGAAAACAGAATCTCGAGGAGAAACGGGAAGAACAGGTGACGCTCTCCGCGAAATTGCGGGAGATACAGGGGGAGATCGACACCGCCGAAACGACGGTGCGTGCGGTGCTGGGCAGCATCGGTTGCCCCGATCCCGATACCTTGGCCCACTGGACAGAAGAGGCGCGGGAGCAGACGCGCACCCTCGAAGAAGAAGTGGGTCAATTGGAAGCCGAGCTGCCCGGTGAAGAGGAGGACCCGTCCGTGCGGCGGGATACCGTCCGCGCTGCCCTCTGCGAGATCGAGAAGCGGGAGAAATCGCTCGAGCACGAGAGGATCGAGGTGGGTGTTGCCCTGGATTCGGCAAAGACGCGGGGTGCATACGAAGAGGCAGTGAAGATCGAGGAAGAGATCGCGGAGATGGAGACCACACTGGCGCGCCACCGCCAGCGAGCATGGGGAGTGTACCTGCTTCGTTCAATATTAACGAAGCGCCGCGAAGCGGCTATGACCGAGCATCTGCCCGGCCTCGAGAGGGAGATCGCGCGCATGATGACCCGGATTACCCGTCGCCCACGGACTGTTGCCCTCGACGGGACGATCCGTCCGCGGGGTGTCGAGAGTGATCGGGGCGAGTGGTACGCCCGTGACGCGCTGTCGAGCGGCACCGCCGAGCAACTCGACCTGGTGATGCGGCTTGCGATCGGTCGCGTGTATAGCCGCCACATCACCCGCACCATGGTCGTGCTCGACGATGCCCTCCTATACACTGATCCCGAGCGGCATGATCGGATCAAGGAACTCCTCAAGGTGCTCTCCGCGGACATCCAGGTCCTATTGCTGACCTCTCATCCCGCGCGCTACCGCGGAATCATTGACGAAGAAGGCCGCTTCGACCTCGCAGCCCTGCGCTTGACGGAAGATTCGTCATTGGGTCGAGGATGATCACAATGGGCCCGCCCCGAGGGGGTGGGACCCGGGAGGGAGACGGGCGCATGCAGATGCCCATCGAGGAACGGGATGCCCGGTATCAACGGGTACGGGACATGATGGACCGAGAGGGATTTGACGTACTCCTCATCGCGGGCAAAGGACATGGATGGACCGGGCGCGGCTTCTTCCGCTACTTCACGGACTTTCACCTGTGGGGGCACGACGGGCTGATACTCTTCCCCCGAACCGGGGAGCCCATGCTCACGCTTACCAGTGGAGGCGTCGCAGCCAAGATCTCCCAAAGAGGGTGGATCGAGGATGCCCGCGGGGACTGGGATGTCGCACCCGGGATCATTGCCGAGCTGCGGAGGCGCGGTTTGCATGCGGCGTGCGTCGGCCTCGTGGGTCGCGGCATGATCCTCCCGGTCGGTGTGCACGATAGGCTTCGCGAGGGCTTGCCCGGTTGCGAGTTCGGGGATGCGGATCGCGCGATGGAGAAGGTCCGCGCCAAAAAGAGTGCGGCAGAACTCGACGCAATCAGCGGATTGTGGCGCGTGGCCACCGATGCCATGGAGCTTTTCATCGATGGATTGCGCCCCGGACGCACCCAGCTGCAATTGTCCGCGCCCCCCGTTTCCTATTTGCACGAGCGGGGCATTCGCGATTACCTGATCTTTTGGGATGGGGAGATCCCCGGCAATAACCAGGTGGAGTTGACCGGGACCATCCGTTATCACATGGAAATCTGTGGTCCGAGCGGGCATTGGTGTGAGATTACCGTCCTCCCGACCTATGGGACCGTTGACGAAATGGCAAAGCGGCGCATGGAAGCGGAACTCGATGCCTACGCGCGCGTCAGGGCCCGGGCGGTGCCAGGGACCACGATGAACACCCTTGTGGATGTGTACGAGGACGTGTTGCGGGAGTGGGGTTTTGCGATCGATCCCAGCCCGGGTCATCACTATGATATGCACGGGCAGGGGCTGGATTGGATCGAATGGCCCAACCGCGCCCCCAATGATCCGGAGCGTTTCGACACCCCGCTTGGGGCGGGGATGTACATCAACTACCACCCCTCGCGCGTTCTCTTGCCCGAGGCCCCCGCGACGGGGATTAATGATGGGATGGTGATCACCGAAAACGGGGGTCGCCGCATCTTCCCGGCGTGGGACATGCGTTATCGGTACATGGTCTGATGGTATCGGTGGGTGGCGGCGGGGAGACGTCTTCGGGCTCCCCGCCGCGGGGGATGTTACTTCTTCGACTTTTTGCGGATCTTTGCCCACGTATCCTTAAGGGGTACGATGCGGTTGAAGATGATTCCCTCGGATGTCGGCCGCTGTGGATCCCGATAGAAATATCCCTTGCGCATGAACTGCAGCCGCGCCCCGGGGGGGCTATCGCAAATGCACGGTTCCCCCATGGCGTTGGTTCGTATGCGCAAGGATTCGGGATTGATGGATTGGGTGAAGTCTCCGTCGCCGGCAGCCTCCGGGTCCTCTTCGGTGAACAGGGTATCGTACAGGTTCACCGTTAACGGTTCCGCGTGAGCCGCCGAGACCCAGTGGACGACGCCCCGGATCTTGCGGCCGCTCGTGTCATTTCCACTGCGCGTTGCCGGGTCATACGTACAGTGGAGGGCGGCGATGTTCCCGCTATCATCCCGGATGACCTCATTACACATGACCGCGTACGCGCCCTTGAGCCGCACTTCCTCTCCCGGGGATAGGCGGTGAAACTTGCGCGGTGGGTCTTCCATGAAATCCTCGCGCTCGATGTACACCTCGCGCCCGAACGGGACCTCCCGTGTCCCGGCCCCGGGGTCGTTCGGGATGTTCTCCAGTTCCACGCGCTCGACCGAGTCCTCGGGCCAGTTGGTGATGATCAGTTTGATGGGCTCCAACACCACCATGCGCCGGTGGGCCTTGGTCTCCAGATCGTTGCGGATGCAGAAGTGGAACATGGCCATGTCGACCGTGCTGTCGGATCGGGCTACGCCGACGCGCTCCTGGAAATCGGCGATGGCATTGGGGGGAACGCCGCGCCGGCGCAGACCGGAGATGGTCGGCATCCTGGGATCATCCCACCCCTCCACGTGGCCCTCTTCGACCATGCGACGGAGCTTGCGCTTGCTGAGGACCATGTGGGTCATGTTCAACCTCGCGAACTCCGTCTGGCGGGATCGGCACTGGGCCACCTCGGGCATCAGTTCCATGGCATGATCCACCACCCAGTCGTAAAGCGGGCGATGATCACTATATTCGATGGAACAAAGCGAATGGGTGATGCCCTCCAGTACGTCGGTGAAGGGGTGATCGAAATCGTACATGGGGTAGATACACCACTGGTCACCCGTGCGATGATGCGTGGCATGTAGGATGCGATAGAGCACGGGATCCCGCAGGTTGACGTTCCCGGAGGTCATGTCGATGCGCGCGCGGAGAACCCGGGCCCCGTCCGGGAAATCCCCTTCCCGCATGCGTCGGAAGAGGTCAAGATTTTCCGCCGGCGAGCGGTCGCGATAGGGGCTATCAGTACCCGGCTCGGTCAGTGTGCCGCGGTAATTCCTGATCTGCTCGGTGCTCAGGTCGCACACGTAGGCAAGACCGGCCTCGATCAATCGCTCCGCGAAACGATATTTCACATCGAAGGAGTCGGAGCTGAAGAAGAGGCGATCCTCCCAGTCCACGCCCAACCAGCGCAGGTCCTCGATGATGGAGTCGACAAATTCTTCTTCCTCGGCAATCGGATTGGTGTCGTCGAAGCGGAGGTTGAACTTTCCCCCGAAGTGTTGTGCGATGCCGAAATTCAGAAGTGCGGCCTTGGCGTGGCCGATATGCAGGTACCCGTTGGGTTCCGGAGGAAAGCGGGTGTGGACGCGGCCATCGTGCTTACCCGCCTCTAGATCCTCCTGGATCATCGCGTACACGAAATTGGACTGGGCATCGATTTCCTGGCTCATACCCTCGGTGACTCCCCCCTGATTGGCTGGCCTGTGTACTCCCTCGCAGGACAACGTAGGTTTCGTTCCCACGATTGCAATTCTCTCTTGATACTACACAAGATTCCCGTGGATTGCACATCGGGTGCACATCCCTACTCATGACGGCCGGGACGGTGGCTCAATGATCGGCGGGGAGTGAAGGTGTCGAGTCGCGCGATCGTTCATGATGCGATCGCTGGCCCGGTCTGAGTTCGGGCAAGTGCTCGCGTAGCAGTCGGTCGAACACGGAAACGACCCGCGGATCGAATTGCTGTCCGGCACACTTTCGCAACTCTTCCAGCGCCTTTTGGGCTGTGAGCCTCTCCCGATAGGGCCGGGGTGTGACCATCGCTTCGTACGCATCGACCACGGTCGTGATTCGCGCCAATAGGGGAATATGTGGGCCTCTTAGTCCACGGGGGTAGCCCGAGCCGTCCCAATGCTCGTGGTGGGAGATGATCGCGTCACCGAGGTCGTGCAAACCCATTCGCATCACGGCGATTTCGCGACTTACGCCGGGATGCTGGCGGATTAGCTTCCGGTCGCGCGCGTCCAGTGCGCTGGACTTAACGAGCAGACGTCGTGGTAGGACCAGCTTCCCAATGTCGTACACGCGGCTCACCAGGGTAAGGTCCGCGATTTGCCGAAATGAAAGCCCGAGCAGTTGCCCCACTTCCCGGGACATTCTCTCGCCGAAACGGGTGACGCCCGTTCCTTCGAGGGACGAAAATGCCTCCGGTTGCCTCCCGGGTCGGCTGAGCAACCTGCCGGACCCCTCGCACTGTCGACAGACTTCCCAGTGGGCTTTCCCCCCGAAGGAGTAGGACGAGACTACGCCCGTGCCATCGCACACGATGCACGGGATGAATGCCAGGGTAAACATGGGCACCTCTTCTCGTGTTGGAGATACAGTCCTTCCCAGTACTTCTATCGGCAACTTGGGCCGCAGGGAACAGGCTGTCGGGCGGGAACACGGGGGGTTCGGGCGGCATCCACGGTCGATGCCGCCCGATTGGATTCAACGGATGCCGTAGTCGCGATAGATCTCGTCGAGGTGTACCCGTCGCTGTTGCTCGGCGGAGCGGATGCACGCGAATACCACCGCGAGTGAGTAGAGATGATCCCGCGCCGTGCAGGGGATGGGATTGGCGGGGTCGATAATCGCCCGGGCGAAGGCATCCAGCAGTGCGAGGGTGTCATCGTAGAAGGCCACGTCATCTTTCACCCCGGGTACCGGGCGTGGTTCGCCCCCGCCCCCACCCCCGCCCTTTTCGTATTTGAAGTCGGGATCGTCACCTTCCATCGGTGCATAGGAAAGATCCGAGAAGAGTTGGTTCTGCAGGATTACGCCCTCGGGACAATCGATGCGCCACTGGAATTGCATGTCATTCCATCCACTGGTCCAGGTGCCGATGTAATCCACGTGGACGCCATTCTCGAGCGACATCAAGGCGGACACGTTGCTGTCGTGGGCGTACATACTCCAGGCAGGATTCCACGTGTGGCAATCCACCCAGCGTACCTCGGAGTCGCTGACGTATCGGATCAGGTCGAAATGATGGATGGACTGTTCCAGCAGCATGGGGTGCTCCATGTACAGGGGGTAACGGTTGATATCGGCGCGCTTTCCGTCCCTGTTTCGGATGTAAGTAAAATGCATGAAGTCCGGAGAGCCCAGTGTCTCCTCGGCGATCATGCGGCGGATCCCCTGCGTGACCTCGAGATAGCGGAAGTTCAGGCAAAGCGACAGGGGGATGTTGGCCCGTTCCGCCAATTGCGTCAGCGCGACCGCCTCTCCTAGGTCTTCGGCGAGTGGTTTCTCGGCCAAAACGGCGATATTGCGATCACATGCCGCCTGGATCTGTTCCCCGTGTGTTTCGGGTGGTGTCACCAGCACCAATATATCCGGTTTCGTGTGATCGAGGGCCGCCTCTAGATCGGTAAAGGCAGGGATCTCCTGGTCGGGATAGCGTTCGGTCATCGCATGCAGCGCCGCTTCGTCAATATCGACGTATCCTACCGGGGTGGTCAACGCGCACGCGCGGATGACTTCATCCCATATCTGTCCGCGTGCACCCACGCCAACCTGTAGAACACCAAGCGTTTCCAATTGAGCATCGCCTCCCTGTGTGAAAGTGTGATGATGCGGGGGCAGTCGTCGGCCCTCAATACCACCGATGGGGCAGAAGCTCCCCGAGGGGCCTGGTCCGATGCACATCGATTCCGACTGTCGCTTCCGCATTCTCCGGGTTGACCTGCAGCAGCAGTTCCCGGCAGCGACCGCAGGGTGGAAGCACCTCTTTGTCCGACACGGCCACCATGCTCACGATGTGCGTTTCCCTCGCCTTGAGCATCTCGGCCACCGCCGCGTGCTCGGCACAGAAGCCGATCCCACAAGCCATTTCGATGGATATTCCCGTGTACAGGCTGCCACCGGCCGTCCGTATGGCTGCACCGACGGCACCGGCCCGAAAGCATCCATCGAGATAGAATTCTCCCTGCACTGCCCGCGCCGCTTCGATCAGGTCGCGCAAATCTTCACCTCCCGGGATCGTCCCATTCTCCTGCGGGATTGGCGAAGCAGGGGGAGAATCCTGCCGATTCCCGGTGCGCGGGCAAGAAGGCGCGCGCATGATGTCGAATTGTGTGGGTGCTCGAGGGGGAGGTCGATCGATGGATCCGGTAGATGTGATTGCAAAGAAAAGAGACGGTGGGGTTCTCGACCCGGGCGAGATCGCAGCCTTCGTTCGAGGTCATACCCGGGGGGACATCGCGGATGAGCAGATGGCCGCGTTCGCCATGGCGATCTATTTTCGTGGCATGGCCCGATCCGAGGTGTCTGCGCTGACCCGGGCGCTGGCCGATTCCGGGGAACGGTTGGATATTGCCCGGACGTTCGGGGATTGTGTGGTCGACAAACACAGCACGGGGGGCGTGGGGGATACGACGACGCTGGCGGTGGTGCCCCTGGTGGCGGCCGCCGGAGTGCCGGTACTGAAGATGTCGGGTCGGCGCCTCGCACACACGGGCGGCACCATCGACAAGCTGGAGTCGATCCCGGGTTTTCGCACGCGGATGAGCCGTGAAGAGATCCTCGCGGCCCTCGGTCGAACCGGCGCCGTAATCGTTGCACAGATGGAGTCCCTGGCTCCCGCAGATGGCCGCCTTTACTCGCTTCGAGATCGGACCGCGACGGTGGATTCGGTGCCGTTGATCGCGAGCAGTGTGATGAGCAAAAAGCTGGCCGTCGGCGCTGGATCCGTCGTATTGGATGTCAAATACGGGGGTGGGGCGCTTATTGGGGATCCGAAGAGGGCGGAGGCCTTGGCGCGCGCCATGGTCCGGGTTGGCACCGACGCCGGCATCCGGACGGTGGCGCTGGTCACCGATATGGAACACCCCCTCGGTGACGCCGTGGGCAATGCCCTCGAGGTACGGGAGGCCGTGCACATCCTGATGGGAGAGGGATCACGGCGGCTGCGGGAGATGGTTCTTGCCCTCGGGCAGGAGATGCTCATCGGGGCCGGGCACAGTCCCGATAAGGCGACCGCGCGGGAACGCCTGGTGTCCCTTTTGGAAAGTGGCGCCGGTCTCGAGTCTCTCGTGGCCATGGTATTGGCCCAGGGGGGGGATGCGCACGTAATCACTGAACCGGATCGACTGCCGCAGGCAAAAGAGAGGTGGCGGGTTCGGGCGAAAGAAGGAGGATATCTCTGCAAGATCGACGGCCGATCTATCGGGCGCCTTGCCATGGCGCTCGGGCGTGGGTCGGGTGCACATGGCATGACACAGGATCCGGGTGCCGGGATCATCCTGTGTCGATCGCACGGGGACGCGGTGCACGCCGGGGATGTCCTCGCCGTTTTGCACGCGAGCCCCGCTGCACTGGCGGAGAGGGATGGTTTATTGCGATGGGCACATTCGGCCTTTTCCATCGCCGGAGATCCTCCTGCGCCGCGGCCCCTGGTCCGGAAGGTCATCCGTGCCGACTGATGGTGTATGAGCAAAATTTGTGTGGGGCGTTAGAGCCAGGAATAGATAGGGCGAGAAGCGCACCTCGCGTGTAACGCAGGTCAGTGAACTACACGAAAGGGGTGCGACATCTCGCCACTATGGAATCCATTCTAGAGTTTGGTGAGATATCCTTCAATAGCATAGAGCGTTACAGATTCCAGGAGATGTTAGGCCACAGAACGGAGTTGTTGCGTCGCGTGGGGGTGTCCCGGGACAAGGTTCGCGCTATATAATGCGTGTGATGCGGCACGCATGCATCACGGATGTTGCCGGTAGGGATTTTCCGTCCACCGGCTCTGACCCGCGCGTTGCTCCAGAAACGTAAGCATTGGTGAGTGTATCGGTTGCGCAGAGGGAGGCGTTGGTGACCCCCTATTTCGGATGCAAGCACTGGATATCCATTGCGTTCGTCGTCAGTCTCGTGCTGATGCTCGTTTCGACCGCCGCTGCAGCTGGAGAGGAAAATGGTTTCGATCTGGATCCCGCGCGTTCGCCGATCCATGTCAACCAAGATGCCGCGTTGTTGCAAGATCCCTCGGGCGCCCTGGACCTCGAGGATGTACAAAGCGAGGGATATGCCCGGCAGTTTCGTCTCCACGGTGATGTGCGTGCACCCGGCTTTTCCTACACGGATGCTGCGGTTTGGGTTCGGCTGCAACCGCAACCCGATGCCGTGGTCGAGTCGCCCTGGGTTCTCGAGGTCGGCTATCCGCTCTTGACGCAGGTCACCCTCTACTATCCCCAGATCGAAGGTACCTACGCGCGTCGCGATCTCGGCAGCGGCATCCCGTTTGACGAACGAGAGATCGCCCACCGCAACATCGCCTTCAACCTCCCGATGGATTGGGATGTCGGGCGCCCGTTGTTCTTGCGCGTCCGGTCGGACACCGCGCTGGTATTTCCCCTCAGCCTTTGGGAGTCGCGCGATTATCTCCGGTATGCGCAGACGGATTACGCCTTTCTCGGCGTATACTACGGGATCATCGCGCTCATGGCACTGCACGCGGTATTGATCTGGTATCATATCCGGCGCAGGGAGTACCTCTATTACGCCGCCTTCATCGGCATTGCCGGCTTGTTCTTTTTTTCGGTGAACGGCCTCGCGTTTCAGTACCTTTGGCCGGGCGCCGTTCATTGGTCACAGGTATCGGTGAACGTGTTCTTGTTCGCCGCGATTTGCCTTGGTGTCCTGTGTGTCCGTCGGACGTTGCCCGTGTACCGGGATGCCCCGTGGCTTGACAGGGCCATGAGCGTGATCGGGTTCACTACGGCAATCCTTGTGGCGGCAGCAATGCTTCTGCCGGTCTCGATCATGATGCGTGTCGCCATCCCGGTCGTCTTCTTGACGGCACTCGCGGTATTGCTCACCACCGCAACGATGTTTCGCAAGGGTAGCCGAAGCGCCCGATACCAGTTTCTGGGCTGGTGCATCTTCGGCGTGGGAGTTGCCCTGATGGCGGGACGCTCGATGGGGTGGGTGGGTGACGCTTTCGTTACACTATACGGAGCGCAGCTGGGCCTCGGCATCAAGGCTCTACTCTTTCTGGCCGGTATGGCGGATCAAATGCGTATCATCACACACGAGAAAGAGCAAGCCGAGCGTCGATCCCGGCGGTTGGAGCTACAGCGTCAGAAGCTCGCTTACGTCGATACGCTGAACACGATGTTCGCCGAGGTATCCGTCGCGGAGACTCCCGAAGAGGTCGCCGACAAGTTCCTGGACCAACTCTCGCGCCTGGTCCCGTTCGATCGCGCGCGTTTTTTCGCGGAGGAAGCAGGCGCGCTCCGCGCGATTGCACGCCGAGGGGATCTCGAGGGGGAGCCCGATGCGGGTGTGCCCGGTGATGTCCCGCTCGAGGCGATGGCGGGTGAAAAGGTGAGAATCGTGGGTGCAGCAGCGAGTGGAGACCTGTTGAGCGGTTACCCCCTCGGTGCCGAAGTGGCCAGTGTCATGGTGGTACCGGTTCGCCATCGGCATACGCGCTTTGGTGCCGTCGTGGCCGAGCGCGATGAACCGGCGACATTTGGCGAAACCGAGCGCCGGCTTGCCGAGGGGTTTGCCCTACAGGGTAGTGTCGCCCTCGAGAATTCCCGTATGTTCCAGGAGGTCAGGATGCAGGCCATCACGGATGCGCTCACGGGATTATATAACCGCCGATATCTGTTCAAGAAAGGGGACGCGTACTTTGTCGAAGGCGGTTTCCTCTCCCTCCTGATCATGGACCTCGACGATTTCAAGGGCATCAACGACGCCCTGGGCCATGTTGAGGGAGATCGCATTCTGCGGGTGGTCGCAGGGCGATGTGCCCGGGTGCTTCGCAAGGGAGAGCTGGCGTGTCGATACGGCGGTGAGGAATTCGCTTTCCTACTCCCCGGGGCGGACGAAC
>PUNF01000090.1 GCA_003552525.1 Clostridia bacterium
TCGGACTAAGGGGTGACAGGCTTTGGCAAAATTGGTTTTTTTGGTCGCGCAAGACGCCTAATCCGGACCTAGTTCGACGACAGTTTTTCGCAGTATCCGGACGCCGACTATCAAGTTTTACTGCAATATTCGTCCCCGTGTGGTGCGTGGCTGGTCCATGCCCGACTTTAATGAGCCGCCTCCGCAGGAAGGTCGGATGCCTTTAGTCCCAAGGTCATATAGAAATCTTTAAACTTTTTGCCGATTATCTCGTCGAGTTACACGCCGAATGTTAACGAGAGCGAGAAAATGATGCCTGACATGAACCTGCAAGAAACCTTTCATTGTTACGTTAAGTGGTTCAACCCCGCTAACGGCTTTGGTTTCGTCGTTCCCGAGGACGGTGGTCCAGACATGTTGCTTCATGCACAAACGCTTGTGCAGACCGGTAGAAACAGCATCGCGGATGACGTGCGGATGGTCGTCAAGAGCACGCAGGTCAATGGTAGGTGGCAGGTGACGGCCATCGAGAAGATATTGAATGGTGATACAGATAGCCCGCCTAAGCTTGCCCAGCTTGCCACTTTGACAGCTGCACAGCTTGATAGCCTGCCCCAAGAACCTGCGAGGGTGAAGTGGTACGACATCGGCAAAGGTATCGGTTTTGCAAATACTTTGGGCGCTGCTGACGACGTATTTCTGCATGCAGAAGTCTTGCGCATGTCGTGCAGGACAAGTGTGGATGCCGGCGAAGCCATTATTGTCAAAACCGTGCCCGGCGATCGTGGCCGTGTCGCGGTAGAGGTTTCTGCCTGGTTCCAGTATCAACCCCCAAATTGATCCGGATGCCGGCATCGGGCGGATTTTCGGCAGATTGAATTGTGTAGTGGGCACATTGCGCTATGGCGATTGCCGATCTTCCCCTGAAGAATTTTAACTAAGCCCATAATTGGTAACGCTGTGGGGGATGACAGATTCACGGCAGGCGATGACCATCGCTGGCGTCAGTGCGCCGTTAACCGGCCGGTACACCCACAATGTATCATTGGGATATCTATAACTATACAAAATACGGTTTTTTTGCCGCAAATTGTCATATTAGGATATGTTTTGGGTTGTGGATATTTGTGACAACCGTCGGTGGCTGCCCCGCCTGAGCGGCAATTGTCGGTGACACGAAAAGATCCGGATCAGCTGATGAAAAGCCGAAGTTGGCCCCCCGCGCGCGCGGCGCAGGGGGGGTAGGGGGGTTACATTCCCAAGGTCGCAACCAGCATGGCGACAGTAGTGTTAAGCACAATTCCGTCAGGACGTACGGTGCCGCCGTTTGTCGAATATTCGACACAGTTTGTGGTCAGGGCGAGGTTTGCGTCAACCAGCACTCGCACACCTACAAGATCATTGTTTTCGGTATATGCGCCGACCACAATACCCAAGCGGGTGCCGTCCTTAGCGAAAACGGCGACGCCATTGATTGCGTTGAAATTGCCTGCAACGCCGCAAACCGGCGACACTTCCATCCGCGGCATCCCCAAAGCGTTGAGCCCTGTCAGCGACATACCGCCGCCAGAGAAGTTCCCCCCGTTCGTAGGTGTGCCGTTACCGTTGCCGTTGTTGCCGCTGCCGTCACCGTTGGTGCCGTTTCCGTTGGTGCCGTTGCCGTTGTTACCGCCGCCGTCACCATTGGTGCCACCGCTACTGGTCGAACCTAGGCTGACGGTGGTGTCTAACAGTCGGTCATTACCGCCCACTGATGCACTGGCGGAAACAGTATCGCGCACGTTGGCATCGACGCTGAGGGCTGAATCACGGCTTAGAACCGATGTGCTGGCGGAAACGCTGTCAGTGACGCGGGCGTCCACGCTTGCGACTGAATCACTGCCGCCGACCGTTGCGTTGACGCCAGTGTCGCGGCCAAGGCGCACACCGACGTTTAAACCGCCGCTGTCACCGCTGCCGATCTTGACGACGCCAAGGTCAAGCGCGTTTACGGGTACGGCAGTCAGACAGGTCGCTGCAGCGAAAGCGGCTGCGAAAGACACTTTGATATAGTTGGGCATTATCTTACTGCGTGGTGCTGACATCTCAGCCTCCTTATTGGTTGACATGAGAAGCAGTGCATTTCTGGTGAACGCATTTTGGATCGCCATGCTTGTTTCTCAGTCCGGTGGACTATGACGCAGGCATCGCAACGATTTGTGTTTGATACAGAGACGCGACCTGCTGAATTACTTTAAGTCAGCATGGTCAATCCGAGGAGAGTAAAACGTGTAAAAACGCTGCATTCACATGTCGTATCAGACCAAGGGGGCAGTGGCGTAATACCGAAGTACGAGACGCAAGAATAAAAGCGCAGCGGTATTACGGATTACAATAGGCGTGATAACCGCAGGTGCATCACGAAAATCCCAATTTTACAACGCAAAACCAGCATCTATGCGAATCATATGCGGGTTAGACGACCGTTGCGCCTAACCTGTTCTATGGTCCGCCATATTGGTGGTGCTTTCTATACGACCTGCGACGGAAAACAATGTATTCAGACTTCAGGTGTAAGCGTTCTGCGGGCAATTTGCCCTGATCGCTGGTGTTTGTGGATGCCGCTTTATTGAAGTTAGCAGATGGATAATACATCAGTCTGCCAATTTTTTGCATACATCTTTGACGTGTAAATAGCTGTATCTAAAGTAATTTTATAAACGCTTCTGTTACTCGCATTATCTGCGATACAGATGATCGAAGAAAGCGCGCAAAAAAATGCCCGACACTGTTTCCAGTGCCGGGCAAGTTAGTGCTGGCAAGGCAAAGTTTTAGCGCAAAAGCCCGCTTGTCAGACGGTTGACCGTCCGACCAAGGCCGGAATCGCGCGAAGTAGAATTAGAGGTGCTGGCATTGGCCGACGTGCTGGCGTTACCGCTGGCGCCGTTATTACGGGACCGGAGCAGGCCGCCACCATTGTCGTTGTTCGTGTCGAGATTGACCCGCGCAACACGGGTGCGGTTCGAGCTGACACGGTCAAGCA
>PUNF01000088.1 GCA_003552525.1 Clostridia bacterium
GCCGGCGCGAGGATCCCGAGGGCATCGAGGAATATGGTGCCATGGCGGGGGCGAACCTGGACGCGGTGACCCCGAAGGCGCGCGAGCGCGCGGACCAGCTGGCTACCATCGGTGGCGGCAATCACTTCATCGAGATCGGCGAGGTGGCCACCCTGTTCGATGAGGACGTCGCCCGCCGCTTTGACCTGCACGAGGGTATGTTGACCGTGATGATTCACACCGGCAGCCGCGGATTCGGGCACGAGATCTGCGGGCATTACACCAACGTCATGGCGCGGGCCGCCGGGGGATATGGCATCGACCTGCCCAACAAGGGCCTGGCGTGTGTACCCATCGGATCCCGCGAGGGCCGGGACTACCTGGCTGCCATGGCCTGCGCGGTGAACTACGCTTTTGCCAATCGCCAGTTGATGACCCACGAGGTTCGCCGGGCCTTCGAGGAATACCTCGGGCGGGTCCCGGGCCTGCCCGTGGTGTACGATGTTGCGCACAATATCGCCAAGTTCGAGACGCACCGTGGCCGCCGTGCCCTGGTGCATCGCAAGGGCGCGACCCGCGCGCTGCCGCCGGGACACCCGGAGAATCCCCGGCGCTATCGTGAGACGGGCCATCCGGCGATCATCCCCGGTAGCATGGGAACCGCCTCCTATGTCGTGGTCGGCACGGATGCGACGGAGGAAACCTACTACTCGGTCAATCACGGGGCGGGCCGCACCATGTCCCGCAAGCAGGCGCGCAAGCAGATCGACCTGGGCGAGTTTCGTCGGCAGATGGGCGATGTGGTCTACGGCGGTGTATCGCCGAAGAAGGTGCTCGACGAGGCACCGGGCGCCTACAAGGATATTGACGACGTGGTGGATAGCCTGGCCGATGTCGGGATCACGCGCAAGGTGGCCCGATTGCGTCCCCTGGCGGTGATCAAGGGCGCCTGATGCCCATTCCGGGGCGCCACCGGGCGGGATCGCGGTGAATTTGGATTGGGCGTGAAGAAGCCGCGGGTCGAACCGCCCGCGGCTTTTCTGTGCTTGTATGTCCGACCGGGGTGCCGGCTAAAGGTCTTCCCGCAAGCCCAGCATGTGGGCGATGTTGGCCCGGGAATCGATCACGGGCTCGAGGATTTGGGCGGATCCGGCGAGCAGCGTGGTGATGCCGGGACCGTGGCCGGCGACGACGGAACCGCCGTGAATCACGGTCCCGATGGAGACGTAACCCCGCTTGTAAATCCGCCCGTAACGATGGTCGGTATCGGTGATCGCCACCATGTCGCCCAATCGGAGCTCGTCCAGGCGGTATTCCTCCACCGTCTCCTCGTCGAACAGCGTGATGTCGTAGTCCCCCTTGAAGGCGTTATCCTGGCCCAGCCCGGATCCCATGATGGCCGCGGGGACCCGGTGTGTCACCGGGATGCGCAGGGAGTCGCCTTCCTCCTCGATGCCCCAGGCGTCGAGAAGCGCGGGTGCGGTGTTGAATACGCCGACCTCGGGATAGTCCTCCAGCGAGAGGCCCAGCCCCACGGCGTGGACCAGGATCTTGTCCCCGGGGATCATCTTTTCCATGACGTCCCTCGGGAAATCCACCATGACGTGTTCGGCGCCGCCGTGCTTGCCCGTGACCGTGCCGATGGCGTCCTCCGCCTTTCCGGAGACCACGCGGGCCGCGTTCCCGACGGCGGCCAGGACGTTGAGCCCGGCGTTGGCCCCCGTGTCCCCGTCACCGGAGGGGTTTTTGATGGTCACGGCGGGCTCGAGGTGGTCGGCCACCCAGCGCGTGGCGGAATCGCCCACGCGCACGTTGTAGGTGATCCCGGCCGTGGCGGGCAGGACGACGGGTTGGCCCGAGGCCGTGATCCGATAGGGTGAGCGGCCGCGTACCGACGGATGGGACACCTCACCCATGACCGAGATCTCTACCAGGTTGTCGCGGTTCGTCCTCATGTTCAACTGCTCCCTTCGATCCTTCAGGAGATCACTTCGGCGTTGGTGGTGATCTTGGTGCCGGCCTCGAGCGTCTGGTGGACGGGACAATAGCGCTCGGAGAGCGCGATGGTGTCATCCAGTTCTTCCTGCGTCAGGCCGGGCGACTGTACCCTGAAGGTCAGCTGCATCTCGGTGAGGCGAGGAGGACGGTCCTCGGCGTATGTACCCTCTACGTCTACCGTGATCTGCTCCACTTCCATCCGTTTCTTCTCCATGATGGCGTGCAGCGTGAGGGCCGCGCAGCCCCCGAGGCTGACCAACAATAGGTCTACCGGCGTCGGTTCACCCTCGCGCATGCTCACGGTGTGTTCGGCAACGTGGGCGACGGGCCGTCCGTCGATCATTTCCGTCTTTACGTGTTTCTTCTCTGCCATGATGCACCTCCGTACCCTCCATTATATCCGCATTCTACTGGAAATATCCCGGCGGCGAAAACAACGGGGCCGGGTGCGGCGTATGACGCATGATGGCGTTTTGCGCCCACGGAAAGGTTGGATTAGGATAGAAGAGGTACGGGGGCATTCCCCGGCCGACCTTCGTCCGATTCGGGGGGTGAGAAGAGAGTGCCGACCTATGATTACCGCTGTCCCGGTTGCGCTTCGGATTTTTCCGCCTTTGTTCCCATGAGCAAGCGGGATACCGTGGTCTGCCCGGATTGTGGCTGTGAGGAGCCCCGCCAGAAGGTGACCACGTTCCATCGCTCGGGATCCGCCGCCGGGGAGGGTGCCTGTTCCAGCAAGAGTTGCGCGGCGTGTTCCGGCTGCCGCTGAGGATTCTTCATGCAGGCAGGCCCGGTGTCGGCGGGCCTGCCTGCGGGCGTGAAAGCACACCGGTTGGTGTTCCGGCGTGTGATCTGCGGGTGCCTGGCGTCCCGATCCATCCCAGGGTTAGCCTCGGCCGGGGGAAGTGGGATTGATTCGGTGGCGCCAATGCCCCGCGTTCGGGGGATGTGTCCCCTCGCAAGTAGTATCGTTGGGGCGTCCATAAAATGTTAGCTCTTTGCCC
>PUNF01000173.1 GCA_003552525.1 Clostridia bacterium
CGGTGTGTTTGTTGATGGTAACATCCCACTTGATGCTAACGACGGCCCAACAATTGTTGTCGAGACGTCTGACGAAGAACTGCTGCTTGAAGAGCCGTTTGATGACGGCGATGTGATTGTCCAATCGCCGGAGGGATCTGCAACGTTTTCAGGAGATGATTCAGGATCTGTGAATGTGAAAACAGCAGACCTTGAGGGCGATATGACTCGCCTGACGAATCTCGACTCCGATTCAAAACTGACCATAGACCCCGCAGATAAAGGCGAAATAGCATTTGACGGAACGGCAGAACATCTGGAGTTTAGAGATTATGCGTTGGATGACGGCCAAACAGATGTTGACATTGAATCAGTTGGTGAGTCTAATCTCACGATCTTCGGTTTAGACAGCAGACAGGGCGTTGTCGCTGTCGACGGCTCTGGCGATGTGATAGACTCAACAATCGCAGAAACTGATGGTTCGGCTGAGTTTTCTATTGACTCAGGAAGCTATGAGATTCAATTTGAAAAAGGACCTTCGGAAATCGATATCCGCGATGAGAGTAACCCTGATGAGCTTGTTGAGACTGAGACAGAGGTTGAACTGCAGTTCTTCGCTGATGATGAGGTCATAACGCGCACGACTGACGACGGGAGGCTGGACATGTCTGGCTTGCCGCTTGATAAGCCAATGACTGTCCAAGTCTCTGCTGATGGCTATGTTACACGGCAAAGTTTCATCCCATCGATACTGGAGCAGCAGGACGTCTATTTGCTACCAGATGATGTTGATACTGTTGAGACAACCTTTGCGCTGAATGACCGAACTGGGGCGTTCCCATCAGATAATGCTCGTGTGCTCGTTGAGAAGCCGATTGAGCGCGACGGGTCCACATCATATCAGGTTGTGGTCTCTGACGAGATTGGTGTGGCTGATTATTCGACACTACTCGAACAGGACTCTCGATACAGGCTGTCAGTCATGAATGAAGAAACAGGGGAGTCACGCGTTCTCGGCCCATACATCGCAACAAGCGTGAAAACTGTTGAGCTGGAAGTCGACAGTGTTCAGTTCGACAGCGGCGACACTGATATCGGTTATGAATGGCGTGCAAAGTACGAAAACGAAAGCAGCCCGGCGATCCGGTTCGATTTCGAACGGACTGACGCTGATGAAATCAGAAACTTAGAGTTGAAAATCACAACGAGAGACGGCGAAGAAACGCTGTTTGAAGATTCCTACGGGAATGTCGACAGCATCAACGAAGTGGTTGATATCCCAGAAGACGTCGAAGATCCAGACACAGAGACGTGGGTTGTTGTATGGGAAGCCGAAGCTGTGAATGATGAGGAAGTCGAGGAGATCTCCGGCGGTCAAGTCGTCGGGGCAGATCAGATGCCAATCGAGGTACCCGGTGTCGACGATGATATCCTCAATGTCGTTTCAGTGCTGTTGATCCTGCTGATTGCAGGGCTGTTCAGCTCGGCAAACGTCACTGTCGGAGGGATTGTAACATCGCTGGCAGCCGGCGCGCTATGGTTTATTGGGATGACACCACCAGAAGTGAGTGGTATCCTAATCGCAACAGGGCTGTTCATCAGTGTGATCGCACACCTGCGCACTAATCAACAAGTGAGGCCAGTATAATGAGGATCACAACAAGCATCGTCTTAACCTACGTCTGGTTGTACGCCAGCGCGTCGTTGTTGGTTGCAGTCGGGTTCGCAGAGGCATTAGGCGTACCAATGGACGAAACGGCAGGCGAATCGTTTACGAACTCAGTTGAAGAGGCCGGCAACGTCGACGCTGGCAATCTCGCCGTCGAGTCGTTGATCGGGATATATACCGTCGTGACAGGATCGGTTGAGGGTATTGTGACCGCACTGACGACCGCACCGAGATTCATGATCGGTCTGGGTATCCCAACAGAGTTTGTCGTCTTCCTCCACGCGCCGTTAGTTTTGCTCACTGGGAGATACCTGATATACATGCTATCAGAGAGGTCGATGTAAATGAGCGTCAGTTGTGTCGACGGCGCTGCAGACATGTTCGTCGATGGGCAATGGACCGATGCGGCCTACTGCTGGCTGACAGCCGGCGGCGATCCGACACTCGCGGTTGTCCTGCCGCTATTCATGTACGGTGTCGTGTTGATGAGTTACTTTATCGTCGGTGAGTCGCCGTTGATTCCCTCGGTCGTCTCGCTTATCCTCGCTGGAGTAATCTTCCAGAGTTTTCCAGCGACAGCAACCACGATAGTCGGCGTTGCAGTGCTGTTCACGCTGGCGATTGGAGGCTTGGCGTTGACCTGGAGGCTTGGGAGATGATCAGCACGATCTCCCAACTCGGAATCGGCGCTGGGATCATCGCCGTGGGAGCGGTCGCCCACGAGCTGACGCACGCAGTAGTTGGCAAACTGTTGGGTGGTCGGGTGTTCGATGTCGATCTTGTCCGATTGCACGTCGACATTGAGATGCCAACAGCCACGCGAAACAATCTGATGCTACTCGCTCCAGGGATAATCGGTATGGCACTCTCACCGCTTTTGGTCTGGCTGTGGACGTCGACAGTGCCGTTAGTCATCAAAGGCGCTGTGAGTGTCGCGTGGGTCGTCTATACGCTCAATGGCGGCACAGACGGCGAGTTAGCACTTCGAAGCACCAACACAGCAACATAGTTTTTTCAGGCTGGTTGTCGTTGGTATTGACATGATACCAGACAACAACACAGACAACCAGACATCAAGGTCGTACGCGACCACGGCCACGCTGCTGTGGTTCAAGATTCGCAACCTAATCCGACTCACCGGCCTGCTGTTGGTGATCGTCGCCGTCTGGCACTTCATGGGAACCGTGTATCTCGGCCTGCCAGAAGTCGAACTGTATCAATCGTTAGTTCCAGAGATGATCGCCACGACCGAATCAGGTGGTGTGTTCGACGCAGGCCACCTAATCCCGATTGTCATCGGCGCGGTGATTGTCTGGTTCACGCCGTGAG
>PUNF01000156.1 GCA_003552525.1 Clostridia bacterium
ACATTTCTCACAAAGCAAAAATGTTGGTTAGAAATTTATCCCGGCATTCTGAAAAACTTTTTCCAGCAACTCTTCCAGTCCCATTTCTTTTGCCCATCTTTTCAAATACTTTTTGTCGATAGATTCCTGAACTTTCAGTATTCCAATAACATCGCTGATCTGCCTCTCGAAAGCGCCATCACTTTTAAGATACCATATCAGCTTATTGAGAATGATATCTTCAGGCGAGGCAAGATAAAATTCGGATTGCTTTTGTTCCTTATCCAGGATATCTTTCCGCCTCCGGTTGAAAGTTTCCTTCACAAACGACGTATCTGGAGCAACAAAAACATCTATTTTAAGCATTGTATCAAGATGAATTATACCTAAATTGAGCGGTTTTTGCAAATGTATGCGAAAATTCCTGATTTTTCGTGGAATTTAAAGAAAAATTGGACTTGACTGCGGGGCGTCTTTTCTTACTTCTGCAGGAGCCGCGGTAAATATCATTTTTTTGTCCATTCCCAACCCCTTTTCCCAATTTCAGCATGCAAAACCCGATTTTGGAAACACACCCTCTCTGCAAGACACTCGGCAACAAGGGTTTATGGGATTGCCTAATTGCTAATGGAGGAGTGGAACCGCATGTGGGCTGCAGGCCCGCTCCCATAGCTTCTCAAATCTCAAGTGTTTCCAAACCCAATCAGTCACCTTCAGGATCACCTCGCCACCAGTGCGAACTACCTTGGCCGCTATGTCTATAAATCGGCGCCGGAAAGTATCGGGATATATCCCTTCCGATACAATCTCACTGCCAAGCTCACGTTTATAAGCCTCATAAGCATTTAATCCTATAATCATTATATAATAATAGGCAGCGTTGGAATAAAAATTATCAAACGGCATTTTTTCAGTTCCGAACTCCTTCTCTGCCCGCCAGGTCAGCTCATCAGAGCCACGACTATGACCTAGCTGTACGAGCCTGCATGGCTCTTTCCACCCTCCCAAACCGGAATTTTCCAGTATTTCGTCTACCTCATCGCCCATTCCGATATTGGTATAAAAAACGGATTCTGGGCGCATGCTGGGCAAAAAGGTCTGTCCATTTTCTTCCTGCTCCCGCCGAAGAAAAAGTAATCTCCTTTCTTCATCCCAGCTGCCGCGCTGGTCTTTAAACGAAGTCACCTGCCACTTAACTTTACCATTGTTATATAAATACCAGTTGTCTTCTGTCTGGCTATCTGCTTGCTCGATAATGTTTTTATAAAGCTTGCCGGTGGTCACGTATCCAACATTCAACCTTTCCAGAGGCTTAAATATTTTCTGATCCATAAAACCAGCGTCGAAAAGCACAACTATGGGAATTTCCTCGCCCAAACAATCCCTTATCGTTTTTATTAACTTCTTCAACGTTATGACGACAGTATTGCCGTGGTTCCCGCTCTTTGAACCACCCCTGAATATCGCATCAACAATATAAGGCCCCCAGCTAACCTGAAAGGGCTGAAACCCCTTGACCCCTTTATACGTGGGCTCTACACCCTGGCGCTTTTCCGCCCCTTCGTTATCCATTACCATTGGATCAACATTGAGCAAAATATATTTTGGCTTCTCCGCCTTAAGACGCCAACGGAAAAATTTAAGCAACTTCTTGCGAAATAGAGGTAAAACAAAAAATCCTAATTTCGCGAAAAAACGCTTTATCTGATGCGAAGAGGCCATGTCGCTCTGAGAAGTCTGGATCGCCGCCGCGTATCCCTCATCCTCACGCAGACGATCAAAGTGACTTATTGATAGATTGGTTCCGTCCATAAAAAAACATAGCATTTGCTTCATAAGTTCATTCAGCGATATCCCCTTGCTGCTTTTGCGAAGTTTTGATAAACCGCCCACGCAAAAATCTATTATTTCCCTTGATTTAAGAAAATTCACAAAAGGAGCAAGGCCGCCTCGGCCTGTCAGGGTATCGGAAGTGGTCTCTACTTTGTCGATCCTGCACTTGCAATCATCTGTTTTTTCGCCCATAATACTTTCACCTCCTGGGTTAGGTTTTTAGTGAACCCAAAAACCGCTCCACGCGGTCTTTCAAACACAATTATACCGCCCAGGGGGCTTTTATAACAACCGGAAACCGCTCAAATCAGGTAATACTTAGCCGTAGTCGTCCTTGGCGTCCTTAGCGCCTTAGCGGTTAGCTGTCTTAGCCGTTAATTTAAAACCGCCAAGACGCAAAGGACGCGAAGGACGACAAAAGGAAAGGCAAGAATATAGGTTAAACGGCAAAAACCCAGTTTGTTCTTGAGCTTTTTGTCGTTTCCTTTAAATCCTAATCCTTAGCCGTAGCCGTCCTTAGCGTTCTTAGCGTCTTCGCGGTTATCTGTCTTAGCCGTTAATTTAAAACCGCCAAGTCGCAAAGGGCGCGAAGGAAGGCAAAAAGAAAAGACAAGAATTTAATTTTTAAAAAACACGGCCGTTTTGTTTTAAGTCTTCATGTGTTCTTTTTATAATACTAATCATTAGCCGTAGTCGTCCTTGGCGTCCTTAGCGCCTTAGCGGTTAATTACCCGTTTAGGTTATAATACCATGGATATTGAGGAAATCGGAAAAGACATTGTTGATAGTGCAATTAAAGTCCACTCGACTCTTGGCCCGGGTTTGCTGGAGTCGGCATATCAAAAATGTCTTGCATATGAGTTAACTCAGCGTGGACACAAGGTAAGGTGCGAATTGTTATTGCCAGTACAATATGGCACTGAAGAAATTGACGCCGGATATAGGATAGATATGTTTGTAGACGACAGGGTTATAGTAGAAAACAAAACGAGCGAGAAGCTGCAACCAATTGATAAGGCACAGTTGCTTACTTACCTGAGAATGAAGGAAATAAGTCTTGGGTACTTGTTAAACTGGAATGTGCCTAAAATGAAACAAGGAATAAAGCGAATGGTAAATAAACATCCGGAGTAAAAAACCGCAAAGACGCAAAGAGCGC
>PUNF01000223.1 GCA_003552525.1 Clostridia bacterium
ATGGTGGTCTTCCCCGTCCCCGGCCCCCCGGTAATCACCATTACCCCCGAAGAAAAACTATCGGCGACTGCGCGTTTTTGTTCCGCAGCATATTCGATACCGAGCCTTCTCTCGGCCATCTCCGTTGCGCGGAAAACCATATCCTGGGAAGGCGCCCGTACGGCACCGGCGCGATGGATATGCAGGAGCCTTCTGGCCACATGTCGCTCGGCATCGAGATAAGCGGGAAGGTACATCGCATCATCTGTGTTGACGATCTCTCCTGCACTTTCGGACATGAGTAGCGCACCGCGCACATCTTCGAGGGAAGGGGCATCGGACTCCATCGGGTTGGACTCGGTTTCCAATAGCTGGGCCGCGCGATTGAGTAGCTTCTCCCGCGGGAGAAAAGTGTGGCCCTCGGACTCCGCGGCGCGCCGAAGGAGATATACCAGGGCCGCACGAAGCCGACCAGGCGAACGAGGATCCACGCCGGCCGCCATCGCAATTGCATCCGCTCTTCGGAACCCGATGCCGAAGACATCGTGGGTCAAACGATAAGGATCACGCCGAATGACGGCAATCGTATCGTCTCCATACTCGCCGTACAGCTTGACCGCCATATTGGCCGTGAGACCCAGCCCGGTCAGGTACGTCACCACCTCCTGGAGATTTCGGTGCTTTTCGAAGGACTCGACGAGCTGCTCCTTCTTCGTAGCGGCAATCCCCGGAACTTCCAGTAACCTGTGGGGCTCATCGGTAATCACCTCGAACGTTTTTTCGCCGAAACGATCCACGATGCGCGATGCCATCTTCGGACCAATGCCCCGGATAAGCCCACTCGAAAGGTATGCGATCATCCCCCGCCGGCTGGTTGGGGGTTGTGGTTGATAGCTCTCGGCACGAAACTGTTCACCAAAGCGCGGGTGCACATCCCAACGCCCTACGAACCGATACTCAAGGTCCTCCTCGACCTCGTGAAATTCACCCACCACGGTCGCCGTCCCACCGTCGGTTTCTACAGACAACACTTTCCATAGGGAATCCGGCGCCTGGTATCGCACACTCAATACGCGTGCGGATAGGGTATCCTTCTTCATCTTTTGACCGTCCATCCTATTGCGCTCCCTCGCCATGTTCTATGGTATCGCAAAGGCACCCAATGAGGGGCTTTCGCCCAAGCACACGCGCACTCCTGTTCGTCGTCTTCACATGCAACCCGGCAAGTGATAGCATATTCCTATTGAAATTCGGCGCTCGAAACATCGCGATGATCGCCGCGAGCAAGGGGGGCATAGAGCATGGAACTATTCGGAATCCTGGCCGCATTCGCGGGCCTGATGATCATGATTAGTCGTCGCGTACCATTGTCGCTCGCCATGCTCGTCGCCTCCCTCGTCGTCCTCATCTTCGCTGGTGTGGGACCACAGGGCATATTCAACGTCATCGTAGATGCGGTCACCCACCGGGATACAATTGACCTCATGACCATCGTGGCATCGATCACCGTCATGTCCCACATCCTGCAGAAATTTGGTTACTTCGACAAGATGGTCGAGTCGCTTCGGGTCTTGCTGCGAAGTGATGGTCTTACCCTCATGTTTATCCCCGGCCTCGTGGGTTGCATGCCCATGACCGGCGGTGCCATCGTGTCGGCGCCCATGGTATGGGGGCTCGGCAAGGAAATCCAGTTGTCGCCCGAAAGACAGTCAGCGGCAAATATCATTTTCCGGCACAGCTGGTATTTCGTGTTCCCTTTCCTGCCGACGTATATCATGGCCGCACGGCTTGTGGACATCGAAATCTACGAGATGATTGCGATGTTTTGGCCGCTCACTGTGGTCATGATGGTGGCCGGATATTACTTCATTCTCCACCCCGAGCTGAAGCAGGTCGGAAGCCATTCGCGACCTTCGCTAAAAGGGACATCAACCACTCGGTCTCTTTACACCTTCGCCCGTTATGCTTTCCCCCTGATTCTCGGGCTCGCTCTTTACATGGGTTTCCGTGTTCACCTGGCACTCGCCCTCATGATCGGACTCGCGGTCGCCCTGGTACAAATCCTGTTCCTTAATGGAGTCGGGCGCTCGTCGGCACTGGAAATCCCGCGTACGATATGGCAGGGTATCGATTTTGCGCTGGTCGGCACGATGGCGGCAATCATGATCTTCCGCGGCGCAGTGGATCAAACCACCGCATTCAACCAGATGATGAATACTATGATGGATGCGGGGATACCCCTATACCTGGTGGCCGGTGCCCTAGCCATCATAGTCGGGTACATATCTGCATCCCACGCCAGCACAATTGCTGTACTTTTCCCCCTGATCATACCCATCGCGCGGGCCTCGGGGGCGGACCACTATACCTATGTCATGTTGATCTACGCATTCGCCTTCCTGTCCTACCTCATCTCGCCGTTGCATCTTTGCCAGATTCTGACTAACCACTATTTCCGCGTATCACTCGGAAAAGTATACCGGATCTATCTGCCGGCGATCGGTGCCGTTGCGGTTACGACCGCAATACTCGTCGCCTTAAGGGGCTTCTAATTGTTCGACCACGAGGTGATCTCGCAACTGTT
Source organism: Clostridia bacterium (assembly GCA_003552525.1). Lineage (GTDB taxonomy): Bacteria > Bacillota > Sulfobacillia > SLMV01 > SLMV01 > CSSED11-154. The sequence goes on from PUNF01000223.1 coordinate 2,564, forward strand.
CGAGTGTAACCTCTCCAATTCCACGGACATCGAGAAGTTCATCGAGGCAATCATATCCACCCCTTGAATGTCGAAGGGCAACGATGCGCTCCGAGAGCGCGGGACCGATGCCCGGTACCTGCTGGAGATCTTCCTCTGTCGCCCGGTTAATGTCCAATCTGTCCTCTATCCACGCATCATCTTCCATACCACTGTTCTCCGATGCCGCCGGGATCAAGACACGACTGCCGTCCTTTACCGGTTCGGCCAGATTCACCGCGTCGAGCCGTGCATTGGAAACGGCGCCCCCGGCCTTATCGACCAGGTCCACGAGACGCGCACCATCGTCCAGTCGGTATACCCCGGGCTCTCGGACAGCTCCTGCCACATGTACAGTAACCCTTCTGGCATCACTTTCCTCTTCCCGAC
>PUNF01000006.1 GCA_003552525.1 Clostridia bacterium
ATTTCTGTTATATGACGAAAATGGAAATTTTAGAAAAAAAGTTATTTTTAAAAACGGCGTTAGAATAGAAGAAAGCTATAGTAAGTAATTTTGCGGCACCTATTATCAATATAATCTATTCATATTATATTAAAGGTTAAAAATCTGTTATCAAAACCGTCCAATTCAGGGAGCCATTACATGATGGTCTATAAACTAGAAGTACGCATATAATTTTTTCCAGCTAGTGAATAGGAAGATAAAAATGATAAGAAACAAATTGAAAGGACTAATTTAATCTTAAAGATATTGCTACATTCCCCTTTTTTTACCCTTTATTCTTTTGCTCCGTGTTTTCTCAGAAGGTTTACCACATCTGTATGGCCTTGGTGTTCTGCCAAAGACAGTGCTGTCTCGCCGTCTTTGTTTTTCGCATTAACATCCGCCCCGGCTTCTAATAAGAGTTCTACTGTGTCTGTGCGTCCCCACCGTGCTCCTATCATCAGTGCCGTCATTCCATCGTTGTTTTTCGCATTGACCTCCGCACCAGCGTCTATCAGGACTTTTGCTCTTTCCACTTGGTCTGGTCCCTTTATCATCATCAGCGCAGTGTTGCCTCCTTTCTCTTTCGCATTTAAGTTCGCCCCTGCCTCCACCAAGATTTTTACTATGGCTGTATTGCCTCCTCTTACTGCTAACATAAGTGCCGTTTCATGCCTAATATTTCTTTTTTCTATGTCCGTTCCGGCATTTATCAAGATTTCTACAGTTTTCTTATTGCCCCATCGTGCTGACCACATCAGCGCTGTCTTGCCAACTTTATCTTGTGTATTTACGTCCGCTCCAACATCTATTAAGAATTTTACTGTCTCTGTTTGACCTTCGAATGCTGCTTTATGCAACGCCGCTTCATTCTCCGAATTGAAATATGCTCCAGAATCTATTAGTGCTTTTACTGTTTCTGTGTGGCCTTTTCCTGTTGCAGCTCGCAACGCCGTGTGGCCGAAAGACGTTTTCGTGTGGACGTTGGCCCCGGCATCTATTAGTTTTTTTACTATCTCTGTTTGACCTTTAACGGCTGCATGCATCAACGCCGTTATGCCATTTACATCTTCCGTATGGATATTCGCCCCAGCTTCTATCAGCGCTATTACTGTTTCTGTGTGGCCTCTTCTTGTTGTTAATATGAGTGCTGTCCTCAAATCGACATTTTTTGCATTGACATCCGCTCCGGAATCTATCAGGGTTTTTACTGTTTCCGCATGGCCTGATTTCGATGCCTTCATAAGGCCAGTTGTTTTATAATAATTTTTCGCATTTATATCCGCTCCTGCTTCTATCAGGACTTTTGCTATCTCTAAATGGCCTTCTTTTGCTGCCCCCATCAGTGCCGTCACGCTGTCTTTATTTTTCGCATTGACATCCGCTCCGGCATCTATCAGGGTTTTTACTATTTCTGTCTGGCCTTCTCGTGCGGCTTTTATAAGCGCCTTCCCTCCCTTTTTATTTCTTGCATTAACGTTCATTCCGGCTTTTAAAAATAGTCTAACTGCAGCAAGATCACCATTCCTAGCACTTTCAATAAAATCTTCCTTGGTATATTCAATACTTTTTTCATTTAATTCTTCCTTTATTTCCTCAGGGATTGAAGAATATAAATGAACTACAGAAACCATTAGCAAAAAACCCAAATACATAATTAATTTTTTCATTATATTACCTCGCTATTGTTCAAAGCTGCTTCTATGCGCTTTCTCTTTCTTCTTCAATCTCTCTTTCGGCTTTTTTCAAAGCCTCCTTAAAATCTTTAAGCGCAAAAGGCATATCCAAACATGAGCTTATGCCCAGTTTCCTTGCTTCCTTTACAGACCTGCAAGTGTTTCCGTCCGAAAAAAGTATAACCTTTATTTTAGGGTCAGCTTCCTTTATTCTTCTCACCGCCTCTACACTGCCCATAACAGGAAGGTACATATTAACAAATGCTATGTCCGGCTTATGTTTTTTTACATATTTTACGCCGTCTTCTATTTTAGTTGCCGACCCGGCCTTATAGTTATACTTCCTCAAAACTCTCTCCAGAGTGGATATAAGCATATCGTCTCCGTCAAGCAAAACAAGCACATGGTACATAATCCCTCCTAAGCCAGCGGCAGTTTTACAGTAAAAACAGCTCCCCCTTCAGGACTGTTGTCCGCATCCAGATGACCTTCGTGCGCCTGCACTATCTGGTAGGACAGGGCCAGGCCCAGGCCTGTCCCCTCGTTTCTCTTGGTTGTGAAAAAATAGTCAAACATCTTGTCTTTTACTTCATCGCTCAGGCCCGTCCCGGTGTCTTTTACTTCAATAACGGCCTTGCCTTCTTCACTGAAGGCTTTTACATATATTTTTCTCTCCCCGCCCTTTTTCACGCAGGAGTCGGCTGCGTTTATCAGCAGGTTCATCAGAACCTGTTTCATCTGGATATCATCTGCATTGACCCTCAAGTCTCTATCAATCTCTTTTTCAATTTTCACTTCCTTTATGTTTTTGCTGCTGGAGGAAAGAGTAAGAGCGCCTTCTATTATGTTTTTTACCCTGACCCTGTGTCTTTCACCTGTGCTGGGGGTTGAAAAATTCATTATGCCCTGTATTATACTGGCTCCGTCCTGGGCCCGTTGCATTATAACCCTAAAAGTGTCTTCAACATATTTCAAGTCTTCACCTTTTATTTCTTCCCTGTTTTTAATATCGTCAATAGCCACTTCAGCATTAGTCATTATGGTAGAAAAGGGGTTGTTTACGTTATGGGCAAAGCCGGTTGCCATCTGTCCTAAAGAGGACATCTTTGATGCCTGCAGAAGCATTGCTTCGGACTGCCGGACTTTTTCGTGAAACTCATTTATCCAGTTTTTAACCGTATTTGGGTGTACATCATATGCCCTAGCAGTTTGTACCACTTTTTTCGAATTTGTTGTGGCTTCCATTACAACTTGAAATTTAAACCGGGGTGAG
>PUNF01000025.1 GCA_003552525.1 Clostridia bacterium
AAGCGCCCTGGGGCATCTCGGTGTTCCCGTCATCAGGACGATCAGTGGACGAGGGACATTCGAGGGCGCCGACCTCATGTGGGTGGACAGGCGATCGGTGATTCTCGGGGTAGGAAACCGAACGAACCGGGAAGCCGTTCGACAAATCGAAGAGGTTTTGCGCCCCGTTGGTGTGGAACAATTTATCCACTTTCAAGTCCCTTATGGACAAGCACATATCGATGGACTACTCAATATCGCGGATCGCGATATTGCCGTCCTGTTCCCGTGGCAGGTGCCCTTTGAAGTGGCGGACTTTCTGAGGAAGAAGGGGTATCGCCTGTTGGAGGTAAATGATCCCACGGAAGCAAAGGTCGGCATGGCGACGAACTTCGTTGCCCTGGAGCCCGGACGGGTGGTAATGCCCAGCGGCAACCCCCGTACGTGTGAAGCCCTCGATTCGGCGGGTGTTGAAGTTATAGAGGTGGATGTTTGTGAGCTGCAGAAAGGGTGGGGTAGCATTCACTGCATGACGGCACCCCTTTCAAGGGAAGGCATTTGAGCCTTCGCGATCGCGCGGAAAGCACTCCATAATGGAGTCGTTGGCCAGGTCCGGGAGGGAGATCAACGCTCAATGAAGAGGAACTTCTTGAGACTGCTCGGTGTGATGATGTTGGTGGTATTGCTGTTCTCGACCCCGGCAGGGGCTGACACGGCTGATTACGATTTGCGTGATCGCGTATTTCCAGGTGTTGCCCCGCCTATGCAGTTGCAGGCTAATTCCGCCATGGTTGTTGATCTCGTCACGGGCGACATTCTGTTCGAGGAGAATGCCGATGAGCGCATGGGGCCGGCTTCCCTGGTGAAAATCGCGACACTGGCTTTGGCGTTTGAGGCCCTTTCTGAAGGAACGGTCTCGCTCGAGGACCAGGTGCCGATCAGTGAGCGGGCGTGGGCCGCCAATGTCCCCGGTTCCAAGATGTTTATCGAGGTGGGTGATGAGATCCCGCTGGATTTGCTGGTGCAGGGTGTGGCGGTGGCTTCAGGCAATGATGCTTCGATCGCAGTTGCCGAGTATATTGGCGGCAACGAGGATGCTTTCGTGAACGCGATGAATCGCCTGGGCGATCGCTTGGGTATGGATAACACCCAGTTTCGCAATTCCCACGGCTTGCCCGCCGAGGGGCAGTACACTACGGCACGAGATATGGCGAAACTGGCCAGGTATTTTTCGCTTCGATTTCCAGAAGCAGAGCGTTATACCAGCCAAAAGGAGTTCGTTTACGGGGTGGAGACTCCCCACGAACACTGGAACGGATTACTGTTTACTGATGAACGGGTAGTCGGCCTAAAAACCGGGTATACTAGTGAGTCAGGGTTTCATTTGGCTGCGACGGCTCGGGATGGAGATCGCCACTACCTCGCCATCGTCATGGGGATAGGCAAGGAAAACACCATGGATTATCCCGAGGGCACCGCGACTCGCGAGAACGAGGCCGGGGGACTTTTGGACTGGGCATTTGATACTTTTGTCCTTGCCACGTTGGATCTCTCCGATACGCTACCCGGCGAGGTTCGAGTATTCGGGGGTAACCCCCAGTACGTACCCCTAAAAGCATCCAAAGTGCAGAATCTGACGTTGCCAAAGGGGGCCGAAGAGGAGATCGCTTATGCCGTGGATATCGATTCGCCCCTGCGGGCACCGTTATCGATGGATGATCCAGTGGGGACGGTGGAGGCACATCTGGAGATCGGCGGCGATCCCGATGCACGTTACCATTTGGGTGAGTGGCACGTGTACCCCGAGCGCGCGGTACCCTACGGCGGGCTATGGCGCAGGTTCATCGATTGGCTGATATTGCTGTTTTCTGATTAGCCGGACCGGGTGATGTCTCGAGTCAGCCGAAGTAATCGATCGCCCTGGACGCATCTAAAATGCAGGATCATGCCATTCCATAGGAGGAATTCACATGGCATCGCGGCGCAGAAGGACGGTAGTATGGACGTTCCTTGGGATCGTCCTGTTGTTCCTTCTACTCTCTTCAACGGTCGCATATTACTACACGGAAGTGCTTTGGTTTGGTGAACTCGGCTATCTTAGTGTTTTCGTCACGCGTGCCCTTGCCCGTGCTGCCCTTGGCGTAGGTGCAGCCTTGTTTTTCGGCCTGTTCCTTTGGGCGAATTTGCGCTTTGTGCGTGGCAGCGTCATGCAACTTTGGAGCCAGGTCGAAGAGGCCGGGTTTGGGGGGCTGATTCGCCCTAGGACGATTGATCGCATCGTTATCGGCGTGTCGGCAGTCTTTGGCCTCCTTGCGGGGATTTCGTTTTCCACGGAGTGGGAGCTGGTCCTGCGTTTTCTGCATCAGGCCCCGTTCGGAATAGCGGATCCCTTATTTGGCCGGGACGTGGCGCACTACATGTTTTCGCTTCCGGTCTACCAGCTCATTTTGGGCTCGCTTAGTTTCCTGCTATTGTTCGCCCTGGTGATCATGGGGCTGATCTATTTCTTCGCGGGATCGATCAACTTTCTCGGGGGAAGGGTGAATGTCCATCCAAGGACGAGGACACACCTCGGGGCACTCTTGATCGGCTACTTTTTGCTACGAGCCTGGGGTTATTGGCTGGATGCATACGAATTGTTGTACTCGCCGCGCGGGGTGGCCTTTGGCGCCGCGTATGCGGATGTGTATGCGCATCTGCCGGCCCTGCGGATCATGCTGGGCCTATCGCTGGTTGCGGCCGCACTCACCGCCTGGTATATCCGCGCGAGGGACATCCGCTGGGTATCTGCGGCAGTCGTCATCATGTTGATCGGTTCCGTGGTATTGGTTCAAGTCTATCCCCTAGCAGTCCAGCGCCTGGCGGTAGATCCAAACGAGCTGGCACGTGAGCGCCCGTACATCGAGCACAATATAGAGGCCACGCGGGTTGCCTACGGACTGGACGCCGCTGACGAGGCGCTCTTCCCAGCCGTCGATACGCTGACATGGGATGATCTGGAAAACAACTGGGAAACGATCGAGAATATCCGCGTCTGGGATTGGCGTCCGCTCCTGACGAGTTTTCGCCAGCTACACGCGATACGGGCGTACTATGACTTCTTGGACGCCGATGTGGGACGCTATACGATCAACGGCGAGTACCGCCAGGTGCTGCTCGCGGCGCGCGAGATGGATTCCAGTCGCATTCCGGGGGCCCAGACCTGGGTCAACCAGCGACTGCAATACACGCATGGACACGGAGCCATCATGACGCCGGCCTCCGAGATCACCGAGGACGGTCTTCCCCAGATGTTTATCGAGGGTATTCCACCGGAGAGTGCCGTGGACCTAGAGATCGAGAACCCGGCCATCTATTACGGTGAGGGCACCCTGGACTACGTTATCGCCAACAGCAAGGAACCGGAAATCCACTACCCCGAAGGGGAGCGGAATGTCCACATCCATTATGATGGTGACGGCGGTGTGCCCATCGGCGGTGCACTGCGCCGGAGCGCTTTTTCCCTTCGCTTCGGCGACTATAATATACTCATCAGTGCGGCACTTAAGCCAGAGTCCAGGATCATGTACTACCGCAACATCCAACAACGGGTGCGACACCTCGCCCCCTTCCTGAGCCTCGATGGTGATCCCTACATCGTGGTCGATGAGGAGACGGGTGGATTGGTCTGGATCCAGGACGCGTATACATTCTCGTCACGCTATCCGTATTCGGAGCCCCTCGATCGCGGTATCAACTATATCCGCAACTCCGTCAAGGTGAAGATCGATGCTTTTACGGGTGAGACCAACTTCTACGTCTTTGACGAGGATGACCCAATGCTGCAGACGTATCGGAGTATGTTCCCGGACCTGTTCCGCGACGCCGACCAAATGCCGGACCACCTGCGTGCCCATGTTCGTTATCCCACCGGGCTTTTCGAGGTGCAGATGGACAAACTCCGCGTGTACCATATGACGGACCCGGTGGTGTTTTACAACAAGGAAGACCTCTGGGAGATACCCGAAGAGGTGTATGCCGGGCAAACGCAGAGGATGGAGCCCTACTATGCCATGATGAATTTGCCCGATGGTGACGGCCTGGAGTTCGTACTGCTGATTCCGTATACCCCGTCCGGGCGAGATGTGATGGTCTCGTGGCTCGCGGCGCGCTCTGATGGAGACAATTACGGGGAACTGCTTCTTTACAGAATGCCCCGGGGACGAACCATCCTTGGTCCTCGCCAAATACAGGCGCGGATCGATCAAGATGCAGATATTTCGCAGCTGTTTACGCTGTGGGGACAGAGCGGAAGCCAGATCATCCGGGGCAACATGTTGGCCATTCCCATCGAGGAGTCGCTGCTCTACGTTGAGCCCGTGTACCTCGAGGCGGCGGATAGGGCCCTGCCCGAACTGCGCCGGATCATCGTGGCGCACGTCAACCGGCTTGCAATGGGGCGAAGTCTTGAGGAGGCACTCGAGATTCTCTTCGGTGTCCGCCCTGATGTTGCGGACCCGGCGGACCCTGACGCTCCTGAAGAGACGCCCGCCGAGCTCGACCTGATCGTACAGGCATACGAGCTCTACAACGATGCACAAGAAGCATTGCGCATGGGTCAGTGGGGCCGCTACGGTGATCTCATGGACGAGCTCGGCAGCCTGCTCGAACAGCTCGGAGGAGACCTGATTCTCGAAGAAGAACCTGCAGACTGATGGGGCAAACGCCACAGGGATCGGCCCGTCGGCGGTTGGGCCGATCCCGCATATGGAAAGTGGGGTATCGTGACGGTTATGGACAAAGAAGCGCGCGTGTCTATCGAGGCACTCGGGGATCATCTCGACGAGACAGTTGCGTTACAGGGATGGCTGTACAACCATCGCAGCAGCGGCAAGATCGCGTTCTTGCAGATCCGTGATGGTACGGGGGTCGTGCAGGCGGTCGCGACCCCTTCGGATGTGGACGCGGCGACCTGGGAGAAGATTCAGAGCTTGACCCAGGAGTCCTCCCTCGTGGTACGGGGCGTTGTGCGCGCGGATCCGCGTTCTCCGGGTGGTGTCGAGATTCACCTCGCAAACCTGCAGGTCCTTCAGCTAGCCGAGGAGTATCCGTTGGCTCTCAAGGAGCATGGTGTCGAGTTTCTCCTTAATCACCGTCACCTGTGGCTGCGCACGCCGCGGCAGGTAGCGATCATGCGGCTGCGCGATCGCATCATGCGTGAACTGGAAGACTTCCTCCGAGACGACGGGTTCACGCGTGTCGATACGCCTATACTCACGCCCAATGCCTGCGAGGGAACGAGCAGTCTTTTCGAGACCGATTTCTTTGGCCATCCTGCGTACCTCACACAGAGTGGACAATTGTACAGTGAAGCGACTGCGGCGGCGCTTGGAAAGGTGTATTGTTTCAGCCCGGCATTTCGCGCCGAGAAATCGAAGACGCGACGCCACCTGATAGAGTTTTGGATGATAGAGCCCGAGATGGCCTTCTACGATTATGAAGACAACCTCGCGTTGCAGGAACGATTGGTCGAACACGTGGTCGACCGCGTTCTACAGACGTGTGCCGAGGAACTGGAAACGGTTGGGCGCGACCCCGCTCAACTCGAAAGGATCCGGGCACCGTTTGCAAGAATAAGCTACGATGATGCACTGGAATTGCTCGCCGACCAGGATTTCGGCATCGAGTGGGGCGAGGACCTGGGTGCGCCTCACGAGACGGCCATCGCGGGGGCATTTGATCGTCCGGTGTTCGTGGAAAGGTTCCCGGCGAAATGCAAGGCGTTTTACATGGAACCAGACCCGCAACGTCCGGAAGTCGTATTGGCGGCGGATCTACTGGCCCCCGAGGGATACGGTGAGATCATCGGCGGTAGTCAGCGTATTGCGGATTATGACCTTTTGCTTCGTCGCATTCGGGAGCATAATCTACCAGAAGAGGATTTCAATTGGTATCTCGATTTGCGCAGGTACGGCAGTGTCGTGCATTCGGGATTCGGCCTCGGTATCGAACGGCTTCTTACCTGGGTGGCGGGTTTGGACCACGTGCGCGAATCAATACCTTTTCCGAGGATGCTCAATCGCCTGTCACCATAACGACTACGGCTTGGGAGATGAAATCGCGGCGAAAGGGAGAGGGATAGATGTCGCTCGAGGAATCCGGGCAGTATCTTAAGGAGCGCCGCATTGCACTTGGTATGTCGCTTCTCGATGTCCAAGAGAGCACGAAAGTTCGACGTGTTTATCTCGAGGCACTGGAGGAAGGGGAGTATGCCTCGCTGCCTCCGGCGCCCTACACCAAGGGAATCATTCGCCGGTATTGCGAAGAACTCCATCTTGATCCCGCCCCGGTTCTTCGGGCGTATGAGGAGTGGGCACAGCATGGGGTCGAGGATCCACTGGCCGATCGGCTGCGGGAAACACCTGGCTCACGGGGCATTACCCTGCGTGCAACGGGAGGGTCGCGCACGGGATGGGTGTTTGGGCTGTTACTGGTGATCGCCCTGATCGTGGTGGGCGTCATCTACTACTACAATGTTCTTCCCGATTTGCCGTGGGGGGAAGAGCCTACCGGTGAAGCGCCCCCGGCGGAAGAAGAGCCCAGCGAAGTCCCTGATCCGACCCCGGAATTGCCCGATCCCGAGCCGGAACCGGAGCCCGAACCGGAGCCGGAGACCCAAATTGCCGAAAATGTCGATGGATCTACGATAGAGTACGTGGTGACCGGGGTGGACAGCTTGGAAGTGACCCTCGAGTCTTCGCAGGCATGCTGGATCCGCGTCATCTTGGATGGGGGGTCGCCCAGTGATTCCACATTGGCTGCGGGATCCTCGGGTACTTGGACTGCGGAGCGGGAGATCATCATCCGGGCTGGCAACCCCGCCAATATCGTTGTGACGATCAATGGCATTGATGCAGGTACGGTGCAGGCGGACGCACCCAGGAATCTCGTTTTTACCCGCGACACGCCCTCCTAGGTCGGAATCTGTCGCGATTTTGACCGCCGATCCCGATTACGCATCACCCCTCGATCGAGCATCTGCAGGCAGCAGGGAAAGTGCGACGGAGGCGTCCGATCAGGCGGCCTTCACGGTGCTCCAATTCCTCCAGCAGAGCCATGTCCCGCACATTGGATGCATGGATCCGCTGTATTGCCCGGCGGGTATATGCCAGGGCCCTTCCATGATCCCCGAGGTCATGTTCGGCGAACTTTGCCATCTGGATATACGGCAGCACGGTATCCGATCCAACGCTGATACCCGCTTCCACCAGGCTGATCATGAGCATCCAGGTGGGCACCCCGGCTGGGCGACCACCGGTGCGACGGTGGAGGTCCGCCTGCAGTCGCAACGTTTGGAAATACTGCACGTCATCGCCGGCACGCTTCAATGCACGTTCAGTCTGGGTGGCGCTTGCCCCGGGTTGTCCGATGTCGGCTGCGGCCCGGGCGAGGGCCATGTGCTCGTGCCAATGCCCTTCACCCTGCAGAGGCTTCGCCATCCGTGCAATCAACCCAACCATCGCGAGGAGGTCCAGTCCGTTGTGGGCGATGACGTCGTCCAGGACCGATGCAGGCCCGCCCGAGAGATAATCGAAGTAGCGACCGGGAATTTCGCTCCCGGGGATATCATTGTCCCGGCTGCAGTATAGCAAGTGCTCCTGGAGGTAAGAGAGCCGACAGCTGGCGAGCAACGCGCCCCACAAGCGCCGGGCAGGGTGGAGCAAGTCATAATGCCCCCGGGTCTTTGGGCGAGCCATGCGATTCAGCATGTACCGCGCATCGAGTATGGGTAGATCAAAGCTACGGCCATTGAAGGTCACGAGGTATGGTCGTTCTCGAATGGTTTCGGCAATAATCTCGAGGTAGGCTGGCTCTCCCGCGGGATCACGCAGAAGAAATTGCCTGATCACGATTCCTTCCCCATCCTGATAAGCGACACCGGTTAGGAAGGGAACGGTGCCGACTCCACGGGATAACCCGGTGGTCTCGAGGTCCAAGAACAACATATCGCTTACACAATAGGGGGCCTTTTCGGCAGGTAAGAGAAAAGGCAGTACATCGCGTACGGCCGATGCGTCGATACTCGATGAGGGGCAACGCTGTTCGCGAACATGGGCGGTGCCCTTGTCGGTAATGACCTCCTCAAATCCATCTGGCAACGCGTGCGGTTGCTCCGGGCCGTTCGTGGGATTGGGCGATTCTCGTGCCCCTCGGTGTATGCCCTGGAGGCGATCGCGCAGGCTCCGCATTTATCGCTCACCCATCACGATATCGAGCATCCGGAAGGCGAGTGCTTTTGCGTGCGCACCGACTTCCGACGGGACTCCCACACAAGACGGGCAGCCGTCACTGCAGATACAGTTCTCGATGACATCGATACAAGTCCGCAGAAGCTGGTCTTCGAGGGTGAAAAGGGATTCCCCCAAGCCCACCCCGCCTGGATAGGCATCGCAGAGGAACAGCGTGGGTTGTCCGGTGAACGGTGAGCGGACTTGCGCCACCGCGTAAAGGTCCCGCCGATCACATGATAGGAATAAGGGAGCAACCTCCAAGGCCAGGTGGCGAAGTCCCATCAGTCCGGATTCCACCTCACCGTCGGTGAAGTGATTTGTAAGCGATTCCTGCAGTGTCATCCAGTACGCCGTGGTATGCATTTCTTGCGGGGGAAGGGGAATGCGTCCCCAGCCAAGGTTTTCGTGGGTGTTGAAGCGGATCTTCTTGAACGTGGTGGGTTGTGCACTGAGCCGCACCTCTCCGAAATAGCGATGGGAATACCGGTGTTGTTCCCCTCGAAAGACCTCCAATACTGCCGTTTCCACCGCGAAGGTTGCATCCGTGTAGTAGTTGACATCAACCCGGCGCACATAGGCTTTCCGCTCCTTGAGATCGAGGTGCTCTACCTGATACTGCGTCGATTCATGGAGGTAGATGGCTTCTTCGTGTACGAGCATCGGCGCACTAAACTCGTCTACTTCTCCGATCACGGAAGGCTTCTCTTCGCTGCGGTCGATAATCACGACGTTACCGGTGGACGCCGAACGCAGACTAATCTCCTCCGCGGGGAAACCCTCGGCCATCCAGTGCCATCGATCTGCAGACGCGTGCAGGACGCGATTCTCTGCCAAGTAGTCGAGAATCTCCTGTTGCTCATGATCGTGGCACACTTCTTCGCGCGTAAACGGCAGTTCAAAGGCAGCGCACTTCAGGTGACTTACCCGAATCAGCAAATTTCGCGGGTGAACGAGGGCGTGTTCGGGCGACCGTTCGAAGAAGTAGTCCGGGTGGGTCACCAAGTGTTGGTCGAGCGGACGGGAGGATGCGATCAGGATGGCAACCGACGGACAATCACTGCGGCCGGCTCGTCCCATTTGCTGGATTGCGCTGGCGATGGTGCCGGGATATCCTACCAACACGGAAGCCTCGAGACTGCCGATGTCGATCCCGAGTTCCAGAGCGTTTGTGGCGACAACACCACGGATTTCTCCCGTCTGAAGGCCGCGCTCGATTTCTCTGCGTTGCCGCGGCAAATATCCGCCACGATATCCGCGAATCACCTTGTTCGGCAACCTCTGCCGGAGATAGGAGAGCAATACCTCGAGTTGCACACGGCTGCGGGCGAAGGCCAGTGTTTGGACATCGTTTGCGAGTAGCTGGTGAAGTATCTCCGTCGCCTCGAGTATGGCCGAGCGGCGAATGCCCAGTTCCCGGTTCACCACGGGTGGATTGTACATCAAGAGATGTTTCTTCGAGGTCGGCGCACCTGAATTCTCGACGAGAGCGAATGATCTCCCGGTAAGACCTTCTGCCAACTCGCGCGGGTTGGCGATGGTGGCCGAGGAGGCGATAAACGTCGGGGATGAGCCGTAGAATGCGGCGATACGTTGCAGTCGCCGCAGTACGTTGGCCACGTGACTCCCAAATACGCCCCGATAGCTGTGCAGCTCGTCTATGACGATGAAGTCTAGGTTTTCGAACAGATGCACCCACTTGGTGTGATGCGGAAGAATCCCCGTATGTAGCATGTCGGGGTTGGTGATCACGATTTGCCCGGCGTGTCGGATGCTCCTGCGAGAATCTGCCGGGGTGTCGCCGTCGTAGGTATAGCTGGCAATGCCTCCACCCACACTCGAAATCCATTGCCCGATCTTCGTGCGTTGATCTTGTGCGAGCGCCTTGGTCGGAAACAAGAATAGCGCGCTAGATTGTGGGTTCTGAAGGATGCGATCAATGATGGGGAGAATATAGCACAGGCTCTTTCCCGAGGCGGTTGGCGTGGCGATCACCACGTGCTTTCCAGACTGGACTTGGTGTACAGCCTCTGCTTGATGGGAGTAGAGCTTTCGGATACCCCGTGTGTGCAGTGCGCTGCAAAGTTTCATGTGCAGGGGAGGGATTTCGCCGTACTGGGCAGGTCGGCTGGGTAGGCGTACCCATGATGTGATTTGCTCGGAGAATCGGCGATTACTCCCGATCTGATCCAATACCTGCTCGAGTTTCAATGGCGACTCACCCCTTGCTACATGATAAGCGAACAGGTGTTCCCATGACAAGTGCCGTTTCGCCTATTCATCGGTCGCTAGGGGTGGACGAAGACCGGTGATATTTCCGATGATGTATAGATAGAGCAAACAGTGGTGGGGAGGCCGTGCAGATATGGGCGGAGGTCGTTTGTCGCGAGGTGCAGCGGTACAGTTTGCATTGGTAATGATGATCGCCATGATGGCGGGGCTTTACCGCGATGGATTTCCGGCGCTATTTCCCTTTATGCACGCGGAGTTTGGGGTGAGTCGAGGCGCTTTGGGTATGTATGTGTCCCTGCTATACCTTGTGTCCGCCGCCCTTGCGGTGTTCGCGGGCCACATGGCAGATCGGCTGGGTGCCAAGCGCGCGTTGCTCCTCGGATCGGCTTCACTGGGTGTTCTAATACTCGCCCATGTCCCGGCGCCCTCATTTCCTATCCTGCTCGCGCTCGGCGTGGTTGCCGGCGTCGGCTTTAGTATCATTGGCCCGGGATCGAACAAGGTCGTCTCCGATCGATTCTCCCCATCATCGCGAGGTACGCCGATGGGCATGATGTTCGTCGGATGGTCCGTAGGTGGGCTCCTGGGGGCCGTGGCGTTGCCGACCATCGCCCAGGCGATGGGTTGGCGGATCGCAACACTTGCCATGGGGCTGGCTGTGCTCTTGGCGACGTTCCTATTTTATCTGAAGTATCGCGAAGTTGGCACTGACGATACGTTCGGTGACCACGACCGGCGTTCTTCGTCTTCACCGGATACTTCTTTTGCTGAGGGTTTTCGCCACCTCATTCGTGACCGATACATTCTGCTCCTTTGTATTTCAGGATTCATCCTGGGAGCCACCAGTGGTACCATGGCCACCCACTTCCCACTCTACCTACACCTCGACCTTGGATACAGTGAGGCGATCGCGGGCCTTGTGTTTGCCGTTCTGCACGCTGGCAGCATCGCCGGGAGGCCGACCTGGGGCCTCATAAACGATCGATTACTCGGTGCACGTGACCGATTTGGCTTTCTATTGATTTACCTGACAACGGCACTCGTTCTCCTTGCCCTGGGATTCATTTCGCATTTGTGGGCAAATCCGCCGCTTACACTTATCCTCGTGTTGACATTTGTCGCAGGCTTCGCGGGGCGGGGTTGGCCCGGCGTATTGTTTGGTGCCGTTGCGCGGAAGGTCGAACGAGCACGAGCCGGGATGGCGATGGGCTTCTCGTTGATCTTCGTGCGCCTTGGAATCACGATCGCGCCGCCCGTGTTTGGCCTACTCGCCGACATTACTGGCACATATGATACGGGTTGGCTGGTTGCATCGGCGGTGGTCCTCTGTCTTGGCGTTGCCCTATATTTCCTGGGACTCGGCGAAATGAATACAGAAGAACCCTGATGTACATGAGCACACAAAAATCCCCGTTTGCCTTCGGTGCAGATCCGATTCCTGCGCCCGGATGCGAAAACCGGCGTATGGGTGGCACGTTCGCGCCGGAGTGGGGAATGGGGCATTGTCGGGTGACATGCGAGCTGTTTGCAGCCTGCGCAGGATCATACAAGGAGGATTGTCGAAGTTGAGCATGAGAGCGCGTATCGCGTTTTTGCACCTCGGGTGTGCAAAGAACCTGGTGGATGCGGAGGTCATGGCGGGTCATTTGGCTACCGCCGGCCATTGTGTGGTCGATGAGGAAACGACCGCTGACGTCATCATCATCAACACCTGTGGATTCATCGAGGAAGCGCGGGAGGAAACGATATCAGAGATCTTTCGGGTACTCGGGCGCGATGGGAAGGACCAGCCTCTCCTGGTCTTGTCCGGTTGCCTGGCACAACGCTACCCGGGGGAACTTGCAGAGGGTATTCCCGAAATCGCCGGGTTGGTCGGGGTACACGACATTGATCGAATCGTGGAGGTGATTGAGGCCGCAATCGCGGGCCATGGCCCCGTCCACGCTATCACGGAGACCCCGCGCGAGTGTGCACGCACCCAGCGGTACCGGTGGACCCCCCGACACTATGCATATCTAAAGATCGCGGAGGGTTGTAGTCGAAGGTGTAACTACTGCGCCATCCCAATCATCCGCGGGCATTATCGATCCCGGCAGCGTGAGTTGATCCTCGCGGAGGCACGGGAATTGGTCGCAGATGGCGCCCGCGAACTCAACCTCATTGCCCAGGACGTGACGGCCTACCGCGATCCCGGGAGTGGCGATGGAATTGGGGAGTTGCTCCAGGAATTGGCGTGCATGTTCCCAGACGTTTGGATTCGTTTGCTTTATGCACATCCCGACGGAGTCGGCGAAGGATTAATCGAAACCATGTTGTCTCACGACAATATATGCTCTTACCTCGACATTCCCTTGCAGCACGGGAGTCGACGGATGCTGGAAGCGATGGGGAGGCCGGAAGACCCTGACAGCGTGCGCGAGTTTCTGCTCGCATTGCGCGCGAGACATCCCGGATTCGTGCTGCGTACGACGCTCATGGTTGGGTTTCCGGGCGAGGAAGAACGCGATTTTGAAAGGCTTCTGGACCTAGTCTCACGTGTGCAATTTGATGATGCCGCAGTGTTTACGTATTCTCCCGAGGATGGAACGCCTGCGTACCATTACCCGGATGCCGTGCCACTGCCCGTTGCAAGGGAACGCGCGAATATACTGCGTCGCCGGGTGGAGGAGGTTTCGTTTGCGGTCAAGCAACGCTTTGTTGGCGACACGATGACGGTCGTGATTGACGAATCAGAAGGTGAAGGCTGCTTGGCACGCCATCAGGGACAGGCGCCCGAGGTGGATGGCATGGTGTATATCCCGGGCCGGAGGGCGCGATCAGGATGTGCCGAGGGATCCAGGGTGTCAGTGGAGATCGAATCGGCGGATTCGGTAGATCTATGGGCAAGACCCCCTTGCGATGCCTGATCCCGGCGAGCC
>PUNF01000049.1 GCA_003552525.1 Clostridia bacterium
GGACTTCGACCTGCTACCCGAAGGGGATTGGATCCACTTCGACCCACCCGGATCGCACTGGCCGGAGGGTTTTCGCATCGCGCGTCCCGTCCTCGAGACCGACTACCTGGTGTGGTCGCCGTGTTTGAAAACCCATCAATTCGGCGGCGTGTTCACGATGAGCCTGAAGCTTGCGGTTGGCGTTGTGCCGCGGCGCGGTTACCCATACATGACACAGTTGCACCAATCCCCCCACCAGCGAAAGATGATCGCCGAGATCAATCCGCCCTTCTGTCCGGATCTGATCATCCTCGATGGCGTCACCGCGTTTACCGACGGGGGACCGGCGGAGGGCACGCGAAAAGACCTCGGGATATTCATCGCGGGCCGAGATCGAATTGCCGTCGATGCGGTAGGACTGGCCGCCCTCAAGCATGCGGGTACCAAGCCGGAGATCGCTGACGTGCCGATATTTGCTCAGGAGCAACTCGCTCGAGCGATCGATCTTGGATTGGGCATCACGGGACCAGAAGATATCGACCTGATCGCAGGCGACGATGGTTCTCGGGATATCACGGCGAGCCTGCAGACGATTCTCGCATCCGGCTAACCGAGGGAGGGATGACCCTCGCCCGAAGCGAATACCGTAATCCGGGCTCGCATCGCAGATGCAGCCCATTCTCATCCCCGAGCGTTTACGGGGTATGCACTAGGCCCGGGGGCGAACGCCGAATGAACACGTTCCGCGGAAGGGATCACGAACCAAGCCTTCGATTCCTCCTCATCCTGATGGGTATCGTTTCGGTTATCGCCGTGGCTAGCGCTGCCTGTGGCATCCTGGATAGTGGGCCACCCGGGGAACCGCCCCCAGCGGAACCGGAGGTGCGCGTTGTCGCGGCCATGCCCGTAGATATCGCGGGATGGGATCCCCACTCTCATCGTTGCCACGCGACCGACTCCGTGCTCGCGAACGTGTTCGATCCCCTGATCTGGCGCAGCGCCGATCACGAACTAGAGCCTGCCCTGGCCACTGCATGGTGGCAAGAATCCGAGCACACGTGGCGATTGGAATTGCGGGAAGGTGTATTGTGGCACGACGGCGAGATGTTCGGACCCGATGACGTGATATACTCGCTGCAGCGCCTGGCCGGCATAGGTGAATATGAGATGACCGCGCGCTATCCACACTTCCGCGGCGTTGCCGAGGTCACGCAGACCGACGCCATGGAAATCGAGATCCGCACGCACGTACCCGACCCACTTCTCCCGCAACGGCTCTCCCAACCCGGTGCGGCCATACTACCCGCCCACCGGCTCGCCCGGGCAGAGGATCTCGAAGAGGCCGAGCGCACATTCGCGGCCGACCCGGTGGGTACAGGACCGTATCGTGTCCTGGCGTGGCACCCGGATGAACGGATCCGCCTTGGGTTCTTTTCCGACCACTGGCGCGGTGCTGCAGCCATCACTGATCTGACGTTCATGGTGATTCCCGAAGTGCAGGGGCGCATCGATACCCTATTGCAACGCGAGGCTGACCTCGCCCTTTACCTCCGCTTCGCAGACTGGACGCGAATTGGCGAATCGCCGGGACACCGGGTCGTGCGCCAAATTGGTCCGCAGGTGGTGGCGCTCCATCTATCCACTCGCTCGCGTACCGAGACGGCCGACGTGCGCGTACGGGAAGCGATCGAGTTGGCCATTGACGAACAATACCTCATCGACGAGATCCTCCTCGGGACCGGTACTCCAACCAGGACCACCATTACCCCGCCCACCCCGGGAAGTCCGCCGGAGTTATACAATACCCACGTCTATCACCCGGAGAGAGCCCGGGCGATATTGGAATCAATACCGTTGGACGAACCCAGACTCACGTTGCTCGTGCCACAGGAGCGCTACCCGGCGATCGATGCCCTCGCCGATGCCATTGTCGAAATGCTCGCGTCGGTGGGGCTCTCCGTGTACCAGGACGTCAAGCCGATGCCTGAGTATCGGGAGATCATTACCGATGATAATGGCCCAGAGATGTATCTCTCCCTTGAAGCCGGCTGCTCTGTAAACGCTTTGACCAGCTTTGAACTGTGGGCCGCGGACGAGCGCTATCAGCCGAGTAGTCAAATTGTTGATGAGACATTCACACGGGTGCTGCGTCGCGCCACTTCGGAGCAATCTAGCGAGATCCGTGCCCGCGACATACGCGCACTCGCCGAATTGACCGCTCGCTTTCGACCGGTCATCCCGTTGGCTCACCTGCTCGTCAGCTACGGAATTGATACCGAACTGGAGTGGACGCCTCGCCCGGACGGCTTGCTCTGGATGTGGCCTGCCGTGCGCGCACCGAATTAGCGGGAACGGTAATATTGTGAGAATTATGGGTATATATCACCCACGATGCGAGATCCTTTGCAACCCAATGTCTGACAGGGTATCCCATGCAATAAGCGTTACCGCATCGCGCGATATCCGCGTATTGCAGGGGTCTCTCGGGTAATATCGAGCGTCGATCGGGGAATAGTACACGATGCCAAGGCAAGTGGATGGTTTTTGTCACGGACGAAACCCCGGGGCATCCCCCATGGTCACGCACACACAAGGAGGGAATGAAATGAATGAAGAAAGCCGGTGCCCGATAACGGGCTCCGCGGCCACACCCCGTGGCGGTACATCGAACTGGGACTGGTGGCCCGAACAGCTAAACCTGGATATCCTCCATCAACATTCCGACATGAGCAATCCGCTGGACCCCGACTTCGATTACGCCGAGGCATTCCAGCGTCTCGACCTCGACGCGGTCAAGAGGGACCTGCACGCATTGATGACCGACTCGCAGGATTGGTGGCCTGCCGACTACGGTCATTACGGACCACTGTTTATCCGCATGGCTTGGCACAGTGCAGGTACATACCGCATGGGCGATGGTCGCGGTGGAGCCGGCTCGGGCAGCCAGCGGCTTGCGCCCCTGAACAGCTGGCCC
>PUNF01000026.1 GCA_003552525.1 Clostridia bacterium
ATTTGTCCTGTGTTTCATCCAAATTTTGTGATGCGAATGGGGGACCGCCCGGAAGTACGAACGATATGGATGAATGATTTGAAGAGGGCAATAAATTGTCTGAATCGGGATGTTCCTCAGTATGAGAGAGAGCAAAAACGTATTCACATTCAGAATGACACGATGGATTGGAGGGCATGGGCGGATTATTTATGTGAAAAAGAAATAATGGCTTTTGATATTGAAACGACTGGAAAAAAACCGCATAAAAAGGGACACGGAGTTCGTTGTATATCGTTTGCTTATAATTCTGAATATGCGTATTCCATGCTTGCTCCGAAGCGTCCTGAGGATGTGAAACAATTGAAAAGAATTTTGGAAAATCCGGGCATAAAGAAAATAGCAGCAAATATGAAATTTGAGCACGTTTGGATGCGTATTATTTATGGAATTAATGTACAGAATTGGTATTGGGATACGATGTTGGCTGCCCATATTTTGGATAACAGACAATATGTTACAGGATTAAAATTTCAGTCATATGTTAATTTCGGAACACCTGATTATGACAGCGATATTGAACCATTTATCAAACCGCCCGGAAAAGATGGTAATTCATTTAATAAGATAGATGAATTAATGAAAACGAAAAAGGGAAAGGAAAAGTTGCTTGTTTACTGCGGTATGGATTCCCTTTTTGAATTTCGTTTGGCTATGAAGCAAATAAAAGAAATAAAGGGCTGAATATGGAACAAACATTATTATCTCAGGATGCTTACCGATTATTTCATAATGGTTCTTTGGAGCTTGCTGAAGCGGAAATGAACGGAATATATTTGGATACGAATTATTGCACAAAAAAGACAGTTGCCTTATCCCGGAAAATTACATATTTACAAAAGCGCCTTGAACAGACGGAGTTGATAAAAGTATGGCGGGAAACGTATGGGGACAAAACGAATTTTAATAGTGATGCACAGTTAGCAAAAATTCTTTATTCCAAGATGGGAATTACGCCACCCAATTATACTCCAAGCAAGCGGGGTGCCGTGGATGAAAAGACATTAATGGAAATTGATAATCCAGCATTGGATTATATCCTTCGAATACGGAAGACAAAGAAAAACAAAGATACATATTTGGCATCTTTTATACGGGAATCAGTGGACGGAATTATTCATCCATTTTTCAATTTAAATACGGTCCGCACGTTTCGTTCATCTTCCAACAATCCGAATTTTCAGAATATTCCGAAAAGGAATAAAGAGGCAAAGAAAATTTGCCGCAGGGCAATTATACCCAGACCGGGACATCAATTAATGGAGGTGGACTTTTCTGCACTTGAGGTCAATATTTCTCAGTGCTATCATAAGGACCCAACTATGTATCGGGACCTTACGGAACCGGGAGCGGATATGCACCGGGATATGGCGCAAGAGATATTTATTATGGATTCAATAAATAATGAGAAATACCCATCTCATGATACGTTGCGGCAAGCTGCTAAGAATGGATTTGTTTTTCCTCAATTTTATGGTGATTATTTTGGTTCTAATGCATTCTATTTGAGTGATTGGGTAAAACTACCCACTGAGGGAGTTTGGAAGGATAGTGATGGGATAAGACTGGATACTGGGGAAAATATTGGGTCTCATATGCGCCGTTCAGGTGTTCGTTCGTTTCGGGGGTTCCTTCGTCACTTAGAACAAATAGAGAAGCATTTTTGGGGGGTTCGTTATTCGGTGTACCGGGATTGGAGGAAACGCTGGTATGAGGAATATCAGAAAAAAGGATATTGCGATACATTAACGGGTTTTCGGTGTGGTGGAGTAATGAAAAGAAATGAAGTAATAAATTATCCCATTCAGGGTTCTGCTTTTCATTGTTTATTATGGTGTTTTATACAATTGAGTCGTGCTGCGCGGAAAGAAGGGTGGCGGACCAAATTAATTGGGCAAATACACGATTCTATGATATTGGATGTGTGCCCGGATGAGCGGGAATATGTTATAAAAAAGGTTCGGCAAATTACTGAAAAAGATTTACGGGAGAGCTGGGAGTGGATTGTTGTTCCCTTATCTGTTGATGTAGATTTATATGAAATAAATGGTCCGTGGTTGTCTTAAATGAAACGGGGTTTTTTCGTATAATATAATGAAAGAGAGGTAGAATGATGGACCAAGAAATAAAAAAATTATTATTCCTTTCCGGTATTTTGATATTTTTTATGTTTTCCTTTTTTTCTGTGCTGGATTTTCTGCCCCGTTTTTTTTGGGGAAATGATTTGCCGTTTGAACTGGGGATGTCCCGGGGGGAATTTGAGGATGAGGAATTTATTTCACGAATAGAATGGGAAAATAAAAAGGGAGTGAAAAATGAATAAGCCAAAAGATGTGTTCTTAGAGGACCGAAACAAGGTGGAAAAAAGGGTTGAGGATACTTTTCATTATTTTTTAGAAAAGGATGACCAAGAATCTCTGCTGCGCATAGCACAGTGCCTTTCCTTTTTGGGAAGCACACGGAATATGATAATAAAAACTGCTGATTCTTTAATAGATTGTCGTGACCCGGAAAAGCTGAAGAAAGTATTGGCAAAAATTAAGACGGTACAGGACATTATGAATGGCGCTGTAGAATTATTGATGGAGGAATAAGAATGAATTTACATTTGCGATACCGCCCAGAAGTTTTTAATGAGGTGTCGGGGAACGCTATTGAATTGGAGAAGTTGAAAGGCATTCTGAGTAAAAAGGAAAAACCACATGCTTTCTTGTTTTCAGGACCAACTGGGTGCGGGAAAACAACCTTAGGAAGGCTCACCGCAAGGACTTTGGGATGTAGTGAGAAGGATTATCGTGAGGTGGATTCTGCGGAGTTCACGGGGGTGGACCATATCCGGGGTATTCGTAGGAATTCTCATTACAAGCCTGTTGACGGTCCCTGCCGGGTTTGGCTATTAG
>PUNF01000122.1 GCA_003552525.1 Clostridia bacterium
GGCCGGCCGCGGCGGGTCTCGCCGAGGTCCTGCGCGTCGAGCTTGTCGGCCCAGGCGTTGGCCTGGTCGATCAGTGCCGCGATGCGTTCGTTGCGCCGGCCGGTCTGCTCGGCGGCCGTGGCCGGGTCGTGCGCCACGACCAGGCGCAGGTCCTGCCAGGTCTGCTCGGTGACCACTTCCGCCGTAGTGCCCTGGCACGCGTTCTCGTGGAACGCCTTGAGTGTTTCCAGGAACTCGTGGTAGCGCCGCCCGGGCACCGCAAGGATGAACTCCAGACGGTTACCGTTGGCCAGGCGGATGTCCCGCAACGCCTCCAGGTTGTCGAGGCTCAGCAGGCCGCGGTCGGCGACCAGGATCAGGCGGCTCACGCTCGGGAAGCGCTCGAGCACCGTGCTCAAAGTCGGCAGCAAGGTGCGGGTCTCGGCGACGTTGCCGTCGAAGACTTCGTGGTAGATCGGTACGCCCTCAGCCGTTTGCACCACCCCCAGCAGGAACTGGCGGGCGATCACACCCTCCTTGGCCATGTCGAAGCGGCGCACGTCGCCTTCCTGCATGGAATCGCCTTCGGCGCGGATGGTCGTGAGATCGTAGAACACCACCGAGAGGTCCTGATCGATCAAGGGCCGCAGCAGCCGCGCCACCACCCGATCCACCGCATCCCGGTGTTCCATCAATGCATCCATGCTGCGCAACAGGTGCTGGTGGGTGATGTCGGCGGGACGGTCCGGCAATGCCACGGTCTCGAGCCAGCGCAGCACGCCCAGCTTGGACTCCGGGTCACAAAGCCGGTTGAACACCATCACCCGCACCAAGGCTTCGACGTCGATCTGATGCCGGGTGCCGCGAAAGACCCGGCGCAGTTCGCCAAAGCCCAGCGTCTTCCACAGTTCATGGAGCGCCCAGACCGCGCCCAGTGCACGCGCCGGTTCAAACTCGACTTCCGGCTGCGCCTCAGCCCCGAGGACCGGCGCCCGCCCCGTGGCCTTGAGCAGACCGTTGATCACCGCATCCAGGGAACCACCGACCTGATCCAGACGCCCGAGAGTGGCGACGGTGCGCTTGCGGATGCGGCCCTGGTCATCGCGGAACGACTCGACGAGCTGGACGTAGCGCCGCGGACCGGAGGTCGTGATCTTGACGTGCATGCCACCAAGATAGCAGGCCTTACGGTCATTTCAAGAAAAACTTCAAGACCCACCGACGTGCCACCACAGGGGTTTTCGGAAAAACGGCCGGAAACCCGCATAAATCCTAGACTTGCAGCCTCAAAAAGGGCCAAAAATGGGGTTCAACTGTCGAACTCGGGAGACAATGCGACCCGCTTCAGGTCCTCCCGCGTGCGCACCGTTTGGCGGGCAATGCGCTGCTTGACCTGCTTCCAGACCCACTCGTCGGCGTTGAGGTCGGGCGAGTACGGTGGCAGGAAGAACAGCGTGATCTCCCGAGTTCGACAGTTGAACCCGGGGGCCCCGTAAGCAAACGCACCGCCCCACTTGACGGACCGTGACCATATCGGGTAAGATAGCAACACCAGCTCGGTGGCGATGGGCGGGCCTCCCAAAATTTACGGAATCGCCGGTCACCTTCGGCAGGATGCGCACGATGGTGCCTCACAGACGGTTCCTACGGAGGGTTCTTGCTAATTAGCATCTCCGGCGCCGGGATCCTGGCCAAGCGTTCGCAGAGAACCAGTGCTCTATGCCGGGCCCCGCGCGTCGTGGACGGCCTTGTTCGTAAATTTTTGCTTGTTTTGTATCGGCACGGTCTATCGTTCAAGGTAGGACGAGGAAGAACCCATGTCTATTCTTCGCTTATATCTCGATGAAGTGCCTCCGGACTGCAAAAGATTCCCTAAATTCGTCCAAACAATCCTGTTTGACTCGTCTTTCAAACTCAGGGTCAATTACCGACTCGGCAGACGATTCATGCAAAGCAGATTCCGATTGCTCAGGATAATTAGCCGGTTTATGAAAAATAGACAGCTAGTGAGATTTTCTAGTGATATTTCCTATGAGGCCGTAATTGGCAAAAACTTTGAGATTTCTCATCCGATAGGAATCGTGATTGGAAAACGCGTAGTGATCGGTGACAACGTAAAACTTTGGCATCGGGTCACACTGGGTACTCATAAACGGAGCGGCGCCCCGCATGCCGATCCCGTCATTAAAAACGGTGTAAAAATCATGACTGGCGCGACGGTGATAGGCGGCATTACCGTCGGAAACAACGCCGTAATCGGTGCGCACAGTCTTGTCAATATCGACATCCCCGACAATTGCACCGCTGTCGGAATACCGTGCCGGATTATTTCGCCAAGAAACGGAATTAAGTCTGGTTTAGGGAACCGCTGATTCATCGGCGTTTCGCCCTTCGCAATACATCTTCCCCCTTTTTTGGGCCGCTCCCGCGGCTCCCCTTCGCTTGCGCTGCTGGCGCTGTATCCCCGAGTTCGACAGCTAAGGAAACGCTGATTTATCGGCGTTTCCCTGCGGCACACGGAAGTGCCGCCAGAATCCACCACCGTAGGTGGTCGATTCTGAAGCAAGCTGCAAATTACATTTGCAGCGAAGCGTGCGCTGAGAAAGCCAGGATGGCTTTATTCAGCGCTTCCCTAATGTCGTAACCACCTGTTTTCCTTGATAGCGCTCTCAAAACCCTCGCCGCTAACCAGAACTGACCCACCCAACGCCAAGATTTTCTAGCCCACCTGATGCGCAGTGGATGGGGTTGGCGTTTGATGCTCCGGCGGTTCGGAACTGCGGCAGGAACGGGTGGTGTTGCCCGTCCTGATGGCGAGTGGTGGTTCTGTGAGAAGCCTGGGCTGGAGGGTTTTGAGTGTCTGCCACGCCGGAAGGTGGGCAGCAGGCAGCGCCCACGGGATGGAGCCCTCGGTCGGTTATCCGAGGGTCCGTGTCAGCCA
>PUNF01000152.1 GCA_003552525.1 Clostridia bacterium
AGTAATATTTTCTACATTGAATTTAGGTCCGGCATCGATATTTAATGCAAGCTCTTTAAGCACTATTGCACCACCCAGATCAATTTCAATGTCATTGTCGACAGTAGCAGGAGCTACAGGGTTACTCATGCTGAAAACTATCTCTACAGGAACATTAGAATCTCCAACATCCCAGTTAACCGGATAATCATCAGGATCAGCAATTACATCGATATCCTGGAAAAGTGCCTCGTTAACAATATCTCCAGCTACGTTCACTTCTGCAAGTTTTTCGTATTCAAAGATTAAATGTTCTGCTACTGGGTATACTGTAGAATCCGCTCCGTCAAAGGCCAATGTAGCATCTTCTAGGAGGGTTATACCTTGTGGTTTCTCAATAGTAACTCCGTCCATTGTGGCAAATTCAGGGACCCAGATTCCACCAAGGCTCTCATCAAACCCTACTCCAATTATTTCTGGGAATACTGATGCTGTTCCATCTATATAAGGGGTTAACTCTACGTCTCCTCCACCGGTCAGAAGGCCGCCTTCAACTCTACCTTGGAGTAAAAGACGCATACCAGATAAAAATGCTCCCGAACTTGATGGAAAATCTTTAACTTCTAATGCTGTATCTTCCATCCAGCTTACATTTCTTATAATTGCAACAAAATCCTCTTTCGGGTCTACTTCTTCCAATAGACCGAAATGTGCTTTACCCAGAACTGGGTTAACTGCTTTAAAAATAACCTCATTTTCGTCTGGAGTTTGAATGTTTTCAATTTCAAAATCCAGGTCTTTGATAATAAAGGGGTGGATAGCAGTATACCCTTCATGGTCCCCTTGGTTGATGACAACCTGTCCAATTCCCTTTAGAGCATTACCTTTCCCATCAATTTCTACAATTCCCTCCCGGATAGTAAGAACTCTATTTTTTATCTCTGCATCATTAAGCAATACAATTTTGCCCTCAGTAAAGTCCAGCCAATTTTCGCCCATACCTGCCACACCGCCATCAACATCAATAACCAGGTCCTTGAAAAATACAGTTCCGTCAATTCTTATCAGGTGCTCATATTTTTTTGCGGTTAGCCCGGTTACCTGCAATCCATGGCCAAAGTTAACATCTCTCACGTCAGCACCGGTTACATCCAGTATACCCTTTACCCCATCAGGGAAGGATAGTGTTCCAGGCTTAATTTCTGTTTTAAAGAAATGCTCTTTACCAACTAGCTTATCAGTAACCGTGACAGTTCTATAGTTATAGATGGTTACACCTGCATTTAGGGTTAGCTTTTCATTAAAGTTCAATTCACCGAACTTGACCTTTTCACATTCTACTTCCGTATCAATATTAAACGTCAGTCGATCAAGTTTGGAACCATTATGAATCCTGGCGGTCGGGCTAACCGGACCTACACCGGTAACATTAAAAACCGCTTGCCCTCTTATCTTGCCCACCTCTACCAGAGGTTTTTGCAATTGAATGCTGAAGCTATCCTTTTTACTATAATCAGGATTAATATCCAGGAACTGCTCTGTTGCTCCTCTGGCTATTGTGAAGTCACCATTTAAATTCAAGATGGCTTTAAGGCCACTAACAATTATAAAGCCCTCCGGACCATTAAAAGCACCATGGGTCCAATTTACTTCGACAGGGGCTTCAATCCAAACTCCTCCAACTCTTTCAAAAGAAAGCTGTTTTAAGTTCAATCCATCAACATAATAGGAACTAGAGGGTCCAGACTTTTTAAAACCATAATAATCGCTTACCCGTACTACCTGTACTCTCTCGCTTCCATTTTGTAGTCCACCGGGGAACGAAATATTCTCAATATTGATATTTTCCATAGGATAATCAGAATCGGTTGCCAGGGAAGGGTCAATCAGAATACTGCCGTCAATGGTTCCATTTTTGATAGTAATATTACTTAAGGGTTTCTTATCTCCTCTGAGCAGAATATAGGGAGAGGAAGCAAAACTAGTTGTTTTACCTTCTAGATCAGGGTATTTCCCCAGAGTAAGTTTCTTGTTATTCAAATCCAGGTTCAGACCGTCGTAGTTAAGGAGATCTTCGTCAAGAGGGAAGTCGGGTGCGATGTCCTCGGTAAACATGATGTCGGTGTCACCGCGTTCCAGTGCTTCGAAGAGTTCAGAGCTGTCTGCTACCTTGGTTACATCCGCTTCTTTTACTTTAAAGGTAAATTCATTTTCCACCCCGGTGTCCAGGCGCTTAAAGCCCACTACCTGATCTTTTTGAGCCTCTGTCCAGGTTCCGTAGGTGATTTCTGCAGTTATGGTAATAGCTGTACCAGCAGGAAGGTTATCTGTTGCTGTTAACATTACTCCCCATGCTTCCTGAGAAAATTGGTAGTCAGCAGTGGCCGGAGCGGGATCAATGTCTATTATATTTATGCCTTTCAGGGCTTTGAGATCTACTACTACCTTACGCCCTTCATTCAACCCGGTTTCACAGAGAGTGAATTTAATATCCATCTCTTTGTCTTCACCATATACCAGGTCGTCTGCATGAAGGTCAGTGAAACTTCCCAGATCTACAACTTCAGCAGTTCTTACCCTTGCGCCCTCCAGGGGATTGTCAGAGGTATCGCGAAGGTGACGGTCCTTCTCCGGATTCAGTAAATCTGCATCCAGAGTTACCACTACTTCATCGTCCTCATCAAACAATTCAGCTACATCTATTTTCAGCTCCAGAACTGCTCCTGCATCATCTTCAGCAATCCCATCTTCAGGGATAAGCAGCTCGTCAAACATCCAGCCTTCTTTAATTGTCCTTGCCGTTCCATTAACGGTTACCCGGATATCATTTGCTTCAAATCCGTAACCATCAGTGTGAACCGGTTCGCTGAAGTGTACCAGCAGGGTATCTCCACCCAATGCAGCTTCTACACTGTCAAAGG
>PUNF01000059.1 GCA_003552525.1 Clostridia bacterium
ATGGAACTTAATGCCTTAATTTCAGAAGCGATTAGCCATAATGCCTCCGACCTGCACGTGTCCGCCGGAGTTCCTCCGCTCGCCCGAATCGATGGTGAGCTGGTGTCAGTGGATGAAAACGCGGTGACGGCGAAGGCCCTGGAACGGGCCCTGCTGGATGTCATGGATGAGGGGCAGCGCGCGGCCTACGTCGATCACCGCGAGGTGGATTTTGCCCTGCAGGTGGAGGGCGCCGGCCGATTTCGGGTGAATGTCTATGAGCAGCTCAATGGGCCCGGGGTGGTGCTGCGGGCGATCCCGGAGGCGATTCCCTCGTTAGACTCCCTGGGGGCACCATCGGTGGTGCAGTCACTGGCGGATCGGGCGCGGGGGCTGGTGCTGGTGACCGGGCCGACGGGGTCCGGCAAGTCCACCACGCTGGCGGCGATGGTGGACCATCGCAATCGGGCCTATCCTGAGCACATTCTTACCATTGAAGATCCCATTGAGTTCGTCCATCCCCGGCAGCGGGCGCTGATCACCCAGCGGGAGGTGGGGCACCACACCCACGATGTCCATCACGCCCTGCGGGCGGCGTTGCGCGAAGACCCCGATGTGATATTAGTGGGGGAAATGCGAGACCCGGACACCATCCGCCTGGCCCTCACGGCGGCCGAGACCGGTCACCTAGTGTTCGGCACCCTGCACACGCGCACGGCGGCGAGCAGTGTGGACCGGATCATCAATACCTTTCCGGGGGAAGAGCAGGCCCAGGTGCGGGCCATGCTGGCCGAGTCGCTGCTGGCGGTGATCTCCCAGTCCCTCCTGCCCCGGGAAGGGGGCGGGCGCGTGGCGGCCTTCGAGGTCATGGTCGCCATGCCGGCGATCCGTAATCTGATTCGGGAGAGCAATATCGCGCAGATCCCCAACGCGCTGCAGACCGGGCAGGCATCGGGCATGCAGACCATGGCCCAGGCGGTGCAGCGACTGAAGCAGCAGGGGCTGATATCCGCCGCGACCGCCGAGCCGATTATCGGCGAGAGTGGTCTGGGTTAGTCTGGGGAATCAGCTCGATAGCCCACGGCTGGCCACGCTGCGGCGTTCATAGGGCACCAGTTCCGCCACTTCGCCGGCCAGGCGGCGGCGCTTCACCCCGCGCCAGTAATCGGCGGTCAGCAAATCGCCGTGTGCCGCCAGGAAGGTCTGGCGCAGGCTGGCGGGCATGGCCAGAAAGCGGATGAACTCCTCGGGGAAGATGTCATTGGCGCCCACGAACCGGTGGGTGCCGTGGTCCATCAGCGGATAATCCTCGTCCGGCTCCGGCAGCTCGTAGAAATTGCACTCGGTAATGAGCTTGACTTCGTCATAGTCATAAAAGACCACCTGACCAGCGCTGGTGACGCCGAAATTCTTCAGGAGCAGGTCGCCGGCGAAAATATTGGTCTCCGCCAGATCCTTCAGGCACCGGCCATAGTCCAGGATGACCCGGTCGGCTTCCGCCGGTTCCACCTCGCGCACATACAGGTTCAGCGGCCGCACCCGGCGCTCGACGTAGGCGTGCTGGAAGACAATCTGGTCGCCGTGAAAGCTGACGCTGTTGCCCGCCTCCCGCAGGAGCTCGTCCTGCAGCTCGGCGCTGAAGCGCTCCCGGGGCAGCTCCAGATTGCGGAAGTGCTGGGTGTCGATGAGCCGGCCGGCGTGGTCATGACGAGACACCAGCCGGTAGCTCTGGTGGACATCGTCGTGGGTCGTGGTCTTGGGGGGACGGAAGACATCCCGCATGACCTTGAACACCAGGTTGAAGGAGGGGAGGGTGAAGACAATCATCACCAGTCCCGCCTCACCGGCGGCGTGGACAAAGTCGTCGCTGGTGCGATCCAGATGCCGAATCAGCGAGCGATAGCGCTCGGTCTTGCCCTGGCGCAACCGGCCGAGCACGGTGTAGAGCTCGTCAATGGGTTTGTCCGGCAGGATGTCATGGAGGAACTGCACCGCCGCCACCACCGAGGTGGGATCGGCGAAGTAATACGAGCGGGTGTAGGAAAACACCACTCCGATCTGCTCGGTGGTCAACAGGACCGTGTCGACGCAAATGCCATCGTCGTCATTGCGCAGCGCCACCACGATGGGGCGGGTTTCGTCGGGCAGCCGCATTCGCCCCACCAGATAGGCCCGGGTGCCCTGGAAGAAGTGGGTATCAATGAATTCGAACCGCAGGCAGCGGGCGTCGGCGTCTTCGCCCAGTGAGCGGCGGATGGCATCCGCCATGAGCCGGGCGTCGCCGTCGGCATCGGCATAGCCACCGCGAAAACGGAAGTCGTGCAGGATTTCAGCACAGCTCTGTGCCAGGTTGTCCCAGGCGGGATAGCGCCGCATGGTCAGCGACTCGATGCCTTCCTCCGGGGGCGGCTGGACGAACTCCAAGGAGGCATCCACACCCCGGGTGCCAAAGACCCGGCGGGTGATGGAGTTGAAGAAGGTCTTCATGAAGCCGGCGTCGGGCATGGCGCCCACCCGCAGGCCGTAGTATTCCCGAATGGCCGGCCACAGTTCGTGGTCGAGGAGTTGTTCGCCCAGGTCCTCGCGCAGCCCCTTCACCGTCCGCCGGGCCCAGGTCTCGTAGAGCTCGATGCGCAGGGCGATGTCGGCCATCTGCCCCTTCCAGTCGCATTGCTCGAAACGTCGCCGGGCCCGGGTGGTGATCCGTCGGAACTGGCGATTGTACTGCTCGAAACCGCGATGAATGCGCTGGGCCGCCGCGGCCACCAGGGGCCGCGACGCACTCAGGGGATGATCGGCGGGTGTCATCGCCCGGCGCCCCGCCGGGTCAGTCGGTCATGCGCTTGACGATGGCCTCACCGAACTGCGAGCAGCTCACCTTGGTGGCGCCATCCATCAAGCGGGCAAAGTCATAAGTGA
>PUNF01000037.1 GCA_003552525.1 Clostridia bacterium
CCTGGAGTGCGAATAGAGCGGCCCAGAGGCAAAGCGGACCGATAGCAAACGCGTCGTCATACGGCGGGAGCCCGGG
Source organism: Clostridia bacterium (assembly GCA_003552525.1). Taxonomy (GTDB): domain Bacteria; phylum Bacillota; class Sulfobacillia; order SLMV01; family SLMV01; genus CSSED11-154. The sequence goes on from PUNF01000037.1 coordinate 77, forward strand.
TACAAAGGCTCCCGCTATTGTGCATGGTTTGGCGAATTGCTCCATCAACAGAGGCTTCCAAGCGCAATTATCCAAGTAGTAGGGGGATGGTACATCACGTTAAGTGAGACCGATATGGTCGCGCTGTAATCATCGAAAGGATGAGTTTCCTTGGAGGCCTTCAGCGCATTCGATTTACTCGACTTCGAGATGGTGAGCGATCCCCGGTTGTCTCCGTGCGGGGACAACGTTGCCTATGTGCGCCACCATATGATTCCAGAAGAAGATGCCTATTCGGCCGATATTTACTGCTGGATCGGTGGAGATATCCGCCGATTGACCCGGGGAGCTGGCGTTGACACTCATCCGCGTTGGTCGCCCGACGGGCGGTGTCTCGCGTTCCTATCCGATCGTCCGGTGAATGAGGATCGGATCGGCCGCCAGCTCTGGGTGATTCCCTCCCATGGGGGAGAACCCGTACCCTTGACCCGGGTCGAGGGCGGCCTGCTGGGGTTTCGCTGGTCGCCCTCGGGCAGGCAACTGGCTCTCGTGACACGCTGTGATCCCGACCGCGGCATCACGGAGGTCCCCGAGCATCCCGACGATGTGGATGACCCCACTGATCGTGCGAGCCTTTTTTGCAAGTACAACGCTGATGTTCGGCACATTACCAAGATTCGATACAAGGTCGATGGCATCGGCTTCTTGGAAGGAAAGCGCACGCATGTCGGCGTCATACCATTTGATCCCGATGCTGGGCCAGCGGCACCGATTCCCGTTACCTCGGGCGATTTCGACCACGCGGAACCCGCCTGGTCTCCCGATGAACGATGGCTAGCGGTTAGCGCCTGTCGTGCCGAGGACCCCGACATCCAAACATTTAGCGACATCTGGCTGTTCGCCGCCGACGGTGATGGGGATCCCATCCGTGTTACCGAAAGCAGAGGACCTGCGAACAAGCCCGCGTGGTCACCCGATGGGAGGCGCATCGCGTATCTGGGCCATGGCGGGGAAATCGGTGGCGGGTATGAGAATACGCGCCTTTGGTATGCGGATGTGCATGTTTGCATCGAGGGCGGCTGCGAATTGGTCGATGTGACCGGGGGCACCGATGTATCGTTGGCCAGCACGGCGGTGATGGATATGTGCCTATCGGGCGGATCCACCGGACTCACCTGGGCGGAAGACGCTTCGGAGATCTATCACTACGCGGCCGAACGGGGGACGGTGCAGGCGGTACGGGTGTGCATCAACTCCGGGCGATCGACCTTCATCACCCGCGGTGATCGAGCGATCTATGATCTGGATGTGGATCCGGCGCGTGGACGTGCGGTTGCCGCCGTGGCCACTCCGGAAAACCCCGGGGAGATCGTACTCTTTGAGATCCCCGACGATTCGACGGGAGAAATATTGGCGGGCAGGTTCGGCGATGACGTCTTGGATCAGGGTGGTCAGGTGAGCAAAGAACAGGTGATCGTGGCCACGAATCAAGAGTTGCTGGCAAACCGCCGCGTTTATCCTCCGAAGCGTTTCAACTTTGAGACCGAGGATGGCTACCGGGTGGACGGGTGGTACATCGCACCCGAATCCAATAGCCAAAATGTACCGACCGTCTTGCAGATCCACGGCGGGATCATGGGAATGTACACGAGCTGCTTTTACTTTGAGCTGCAGCTTCTGGCCGCTTCCGGGTACGGGGTCCTGTATTCGAACCCGCGGGGTAGTTCTGGTTACGGAGAGGCTTTCCGGTCGGCGGTTGCGGAGGGGTGGGGACCCTCGATCTATCCCGACCTCATGGCTGCGCTGGAGGTGGGCCTATCGCAATATCCGATCGATCCCGAACGCCTGGGCGTGGCGGGGGGTAGCGCGGGTGGTTACATGACCAACTGGGTGATCGCACACACCGATCGGTTCAATGCTGCGGTGAGCATGCGGTCCGTGGCGAACAAACACAGTATGTGGGGCACCAGTGACAATGCTTTCCTGTGGGGAGAGCGCTACGGCGGATTCCCCTGGGAGAACCCGGACGAATACCTCCGGCAATCTCCTCTTCACCACTTCGGCGGCGTGACCACCCCGACGTTGGTCATCCACAGCGAAGAGGATTACCGTTGTCCCATGGAACAGGGTGAACAGGTATATATGACACTCAAGCGACAGGGTGTGGAGACCGAGTTCCTGCGCTATCCGGGTGAGAGCCACGGGTTGTCCCGTAGTGGGAAGCCCTGGCACCGCGTGCACCGCCTCGACCGAATCCGTGATTGGTTTGCGCGACACCTCTGATCGGTACCGTCGGATGATGCCCGTATTGGATCTTCTTCAATGAGAGGGGTATAGTCGTGCATCACGACAGTCGGGTGATGGCGGCCCTGCAAGAGCAATTGGCTGCCGCCTGGGATATCGCGCGCTCGTTGCATGAACATCCGGAGGTGGGGTACACGGAGTACTACGCCGCCCGCCAGCTCGCGGGTAGGCTGGCGGAGAACGGATTTGATGTCGATCTCGGGGTCGCAGGGATGCCGACGGCCTACCGGGCGACCTTCGGTCGGACGGCCCCCGTGGTGGCACTCATGGCCGAGATGGATGCAATGCCAGAGACGGGCCACTCTTGTGGCCACAACCTCATGGCGACCGCGTCACTCTTGGCTGCACTGGCCCTTTCGCGGCTCGGAGATGCCCTTCCCGGTCGCATCATGGTGTTGGGGAGTCCGGCGGAGGAAGTGGGTGAGGGATCCGGGGGAAAGGCACTGCTGGTATCTCATGGGTACCTGGATGGCGTGACGGCGGCCATGCAGGTGCATCCTGCGGAATCCAGCTATC
>PUNF01000185.1 GCA_003552525.1 Clostridia bacterium
CGTCTACCGCGGATCCGCCCGATTCGATTCAATTGCCTCATCTTTACCGATCATCGCGGGCGCAATCGGCACAACGCCCCAAGAGGTGAATCTCTATCCGATCAACCTCGATGCGATCCTCGTCTTCACGAATACGTCGCAACAACGCCCTGAGGTCATCTCCTGCAGGCGGCTCGATATCAGCCACGCAACCACAGTCGCGACACAGGTGGTGCACATGACTCTCCGTGGTGAAATCGTAGCGGTAATTTCCCCGGTCACCGATTACGAATTTGCTCACCAGCCCGGCCTTCTCAAAAGCATCCAGGCTCTTGTAAATCGTGTTCAGGCTGATGCTTGGAAAATCCCGCCGGACCGCATTATAGATTTCCTCGGCCGTGGGATGGGCAGTGGAACTACGAATGTGATCCAGTACGGCCATCCTCTGCGGCGTGACCCGCATGTGCCGGTCACGCAGTAGCTGCTCTGTGGTTGTGCGCGCCATCATATCACCATCCCCTTAAGTACTATACCATAACACGTCTACCCGGAACTTAGGAGTGCGACGCCCACAACCACGGCCCACATTGCACCGGTGCTAAAGCTCTCGGTGGCAGAACCACCAATCGAAACACTCGTACTCCTCTTTGCGCTGTCTCGCCGTATCCACATCTTGTGCCGGGGGAATGATCACGCGATCACCGATCAATTCGTTGTTCGGCCAATCGGCTGGTGTCGCCACCCCCTCGGCATCGACAGTCTGAAGTGCCTTGATCATACGCAGGATCTCGTCGAAGTTCCGGCCCATCTCCTGCGGATAGTACAGAATCGCGCGGATGATTCCCTTCGGGTCGATTACAAAAACGGCGCGCACCGTGTTGTTGCCCTTGCCCGGGTGGACCATGCCAAGGCGCTTGCCCACGGTACCATCATCCGCGATGATCGGAAACTCAATTTCTACGTCGAGGTTTTCCTTTATCCATTCTTCCCACTTGATGTGTGCGAATACCTGGTCGATACTCAGCCCGATCAGCTCGGTATTGAGGGCGCGAAATTCTTCGAATCGATTCTGGAATGCAACGAACTCCGTGGTGCACACAGGGGTGAAATCCGCCGGGTGGCTAAACAATACGACCCACTTTCCCGAGTAATCCTTCGGCAGATCCTTTACTCCCCGCGTCGTTTGGACGTTCATTTCGGGCAACCGTTCACCGATCAGCGGCATTCTTTCTTCCATATGTAACCAACTCCATCCATGTAGTGTATGGTTCGTGCGAAGGTCGCCGCGATTACCACGACGACCTTCTAGGAATGATTATCACATACTATCTTTCACCCGTCAACTACGGCTAGGGAGCATCTGCATCTGCAATCCTCTTGATGGTGTGCATCATGACCCGGGCACCGGCTACAAGTTGTTCGGGAGCCGTATACTCCTCGGGACTGTGGCTAATACCGCGATGGCTGGGCACGAAGATCATGGCCGTGGGCAAAAACGGTGTGAAGCTCTGGGCATCATGCCCCGCCCCGCTGGGCATTGATGTGCCTTTCACCCCAACATCCTCCACGGCGTGATGGATATGGGACATAAGTTCCTCGTCGAGAAATACCCCGTCCTTTTCGTAGACGGTCCGCATGACGGAATCGGGTACATTCTCGTCCAGCCAGTCGTCGAGTCGATCGCGAACGCGGGCCATATCCTCGGCCACGAGGGAGCGTAGTTCCACGGTGAAACGACAGTGGCCGGGAATGATGTTCATTGCCCCGGGCTTGATCGCGACGTCCCCGATCGTTGCTACCATCTCATCGGATCGTGCCCGTGCCCACTCGGGCAGCAGGCCGAAAACCGGGGATGCGGCTACCAGGGCATCCTTGCGCACAGCCATGGGCGTCGTACCCGCGTGATTGGCGTGGCCCTCCACCTCGATGACGTAACGATATATACCCACAATGCCGGTGACGACGCCGATATCGATGCCCCGCCGCTCCAGTGTTCCCCCCTGCTCCACATGCATCTCGAGGTAACCCCGCAACGTCGACGGATCACGACGGGCTTCGTCGATGTTATCCGGGTCCCAGCCTACCCTCTCGAAGGAGTCTGCAAGAGAGGGGGCACCCTCGGCCTTGCTGCCGTAGAGCTCCTCACGAGCCGCCGTTCCCATCATCGCCCGACTTCCAAAGGTTCCAGCGAAATGATGTCCTTCTTCATCGGTGAAATCGATCACTTCGAGATTCCAGGGGAGCGCGGTACCGGATTCGGCCAGGGTACGTGCGCATTCCAATCCGGCCACGATGCCCAGGGCACCATCATATTTTCCTCCCTGGGGTACGGTATCCAGGTGCGAGCCAATGATCAACGTCTTCCCTTCGGGATCTCGTCCCTCGAGACGCCCGATGACGTTTCCGGCAGCATCCACGCGCGTCTTCAACCCCGCTTCCTCCATCTTATCGAGGAGCCACTCGCGCGCCCGCATGTCGGCATCGTCCAGGGCCAACCTGGTGACTCCCTGGCCCTCGTGATAGCCGATCTTGCCGAGTTCTTCCAGGTCCGCCAAGAAGCGTTTCGCGTCGATCTTCACGGCGTCACCATCCTCCCAAATCCCTCTTCGCCAACGACTTTGCCTTCCTGAAAGATGATCTCTCCGCGTAGGACGGTCATGACCGGTTCCCCGACCACTTCACGGCCATCATAAAGCCTCGCCGCTTTCCGCGCCTTGGTGTGCATCTTCTCTCGATCGAAGCGGTGAACCGCATCGACATCCACCACGACCAGGTCGGCATCCGCGCCCGGGGCGAGACAGCCTTTCCGCGGCCACAGACCGAATTCACGGGCTGCAGACTCGCTCAATAACCAGGCGAGTTCCGAGAGCGTCAGGCGCCCGGCATTCACCGCATCCAAAAACAGGGGCAACGTTGTTTCCAGTCCCACTGCCCCTGCAGGACATGTCCAGATGTCCTCCCATCCCGCCTCTTTCTCCTCCACGAGGAAGGGGCCGTGGTCGGAACCCACGAAGTCGATGATCCCCTCATCTATGGCATCCCAAAGCGACTCCACCTCGTCCAGTGGACGGATGGGCGGGTTGATCTTCGCATAAGGCCCGAGGGGCTCGACATCTTCACGACTGAGGAACAAGTAGTGCGGACAGGTCTCGATCGTAACGTCATATCCGCGGTGTCGTGCATCCTCGAGGTACTCGGCAACCGTACCACCACTGATATGGGCAATGATAAGGCGAGTACCGGCCGCGCGTGCCATTTCCATCGCGCCCGCAGCGCTGACGATCTCCGATAGAATCGGGCGCGAATCGAGGTGTGCCAGGATGTCCCCGCGTCCTTCGGCTTTCATCTGCTCTATGTAGAAGTTCACCATCGAATCCGACTCGGCGTGAATAATCTCGGGCAGACCCGTCGCCGCCACGGATTTCATGACCTCGTACAATGCTCCGTCCGTGGTTGCCGTGAGGCCTTCAAATTCGCGTTCTCTTCCCGGGGGTGCGCCATGTAAAAAGGTCTTGAAGCCGACGACCCCCGCCTCGGCCAGCTCCGCAATGGCGCCGAGATTCGCTTCTCCGGCTGCACCGAGAAATGCATAGTCGACATACGCACCCGGAGCACAGGCAGCACGACGGCGCGCGAGTATCTCGGCCGTACTGACCGCTGGGACGGAAATGGGATGTTCGATGATCGTCGTGACGCCACCCGCCGCAGCCGCCCGTGTCCCCGTGGCAAAGTCCTCTCGATCGGGATTGCCTGGGTAACGAATGTGGACGTGACTATCGACCAAGCCCGGCAGGATATAGCGACCTTCAACATCCACCGTTCGCTCAGCCGATACCGGGATCCCATCGGCGATACCCACGATACGACCCTCGCTGATGGCGACATCTGCCCGGTATTCCTTCTCCGAGTCGACAACCACGCCTCCTCGAAGCAATAGCTCCACGCTCATACTCCACCTTCCCCTCGCATATATCGGTCATGAAACACTATCCTCTTACTACCTACTGCATGTATTGGTTGTAACCACGCCACTCTCCTCCAAGGGGGAATGGGAACCTTTATGTCGAAGAATCGTCCTGAGGTAAAAGGAAGCGAGATCACACCCAGCGGCGCCAAGAGAAAATGGGAGGATTATCATTGAAGCGCTCGTCCCTCGTGGCCCTCATCCTGGCCATCATCTTACTTTTTCCGACGGTCGCGCTCGCCCAAGAGCCCGCGAACCTCATCCGTACCTGGCCAACAGATGAACGGGTGGTCGCCCTCACCTTCGACGCGGGTTCGGACATGGGCGTCTCCGACGAGATCCTCTCGACGCTGGACGAATACAGGGTCGGCGCCAGTTTCTTCTTTACCGGGCAATGGATCGAACGTTATCCCGAGGCCGCTCGTCGCATTGCCGCGACGGATCACACCATCGGGAATCACAGCTTTAGCCATCCCGATATGCGGGAACTATCCGACGAACAGGTCCGAGAAGAACTCGCACGCACAGAGGAGATCGCACAACGCGAAATGGACCAGGGTCTTCGACCATTCTTTCGTCCGCCTTATGGCGGCTACAATGACGACCTGCTTCGCATGCTGGCCGCGGAAGGCTACGATTATTGCGTGATGTGGACAGTCGATACCCTGGACTGGGATGGTGCTTCCGCACAAACCATGCTGTCCCGTGTCCAAGATGTGCTTCGACCGGGTGCCATCATCCTGATGCACGTGGGCTCCGGCACCGCGACGGCAGAGGCTCTACCCTTGATCCTGGATCATCTTCAAGAGCAGGGTTATAGGCCGATCACGCTGCAGGAGATGGCTGAGCAGGAAAGTGAAGGCAGGGTATACCAGGTGCAACCGGGTGATACGCTTTACGGCATCGCTTTGGAGACTGGCGTAGACGCCGAGGATATCGCCCGGGCCAACAATCTCAACGATCCCTTCGTCATCCAGGTCGGACAGACCCTGATCATCCCCGGCGCACAACCGGACGAACCCGCGGAAGACCCCGCTGAAGAAGAGCCCGCGGAACGTATCGAAACACCGGAAGAGTCCACCGAACAAGAGGAAAGAGAACCCGAACCAGATCCCGTAGAGCCCCCACCAGAAGAGGAAATAGCCGAGCCCGGAGCCCCCGAAGAATCCGAGCAGGACTATCCCTGGTGGTCTTTCCCGTTTCGCATGCTCGGTATTCTATGGCGCGCATTTTGGGCCCTGGCATCCGAGGGCATCCAACTGCTCGTCGACTTCATCCGACGCTAGATTTCTATACCCCCAGATTCTTTAGGTGTCGCACAACGATGCTGGTACCAGATCGGCATCGGACTTCCCCCCGCACCAATACGGGATACGGGGAAGGTGGGAAGAAGAAGTGCCCATATTGCCCGTAGACGTCCGGGAAAACCACCCCATCCACCAGGCCCGTTTCGTCTTCGAGACAGAAGAATACAATCGTGCGTCCCCGTTTAGTCGGCGGCCGATGGGGAGACAATATTGTACCTGCCACTGTCACCGTTTTTCCATCCGGGATAGAGCGGACCTCTCGGGTACTCAACACATCCCTCTCTAGCAAGGTACTTCGCAATAACGCCATGCGGTTGCCACCGATTTCGATACCCAGGATCCTCCTCTCCCAATCGATTCGCTCCCCACGGGAAAAGTCTCGAACGCCCGCATGCCCTCCCCGCGATTCCGAACCACCCGCCAGGCTCCAAAGAAGGGCTCGCCTATTGGATTCCAATGAGTCGAAGGCACCACATAGCACGAGGTTCTCCATAAGGTCTTTGGGCGGACGCACCCGTCGCCGGAAATCATGGGCCGAGACAAATGGGGATTCTTCCCGTTCGCGGAGGATGCGCTCTATCAGCGCAGCACGCATTCCCCGCACCCGTGCGAGGGATACACGGATATTCTTCCCCTCCTCGACGTGAAAACGCGATTCACTGGTATTTACGTCCACCGGGAGAATTTTTGCACCACGACGCCTCGCCTCGATACAGAGGGTATTGAGTGGGTAATATCCCATCGGGTAATTGCTGAGCAGCGCTGCAAAAAAGTGCGCCGGGTAATGCTGCGCCAGGTACGCCGTCTTATAGGCAGTCATTCCAAAAGATGCCGCGTGGGCTTCACAAAAGCCATAAGAAGCATAACCCCTGACGGATGAGTAGATCGCTTCGGCCTTCTCGCGCGCCACTCCACGCTGCTCGGCGCGATCCACGAAAAGTCGTCCCAATGCCTCCATTTCTTCGTCCGCGTGCGAACGACTCATCACGCGCCGGAGCCGATCCGCTTCCCCGGGTCGAAAGCCGGCTATGGCCACCGCGATCTCGATCACCTGCTCCTGGAACAATATCACTCCATAGGTTTTTGCAAGAATCGGCTCCAGATCGGGATGGGGATACGCAATATTCTCGCGACCATGGCGGCGAGCGATGTATGGTTCAACCATGTTGCCCTGTATGGGGCCCGGGCGGATAAGAGCCACCGATGCAATAATATCTTCCATGCGTTCTGCACCCAGCCGCGATTGCAATGCCCGCTGTGCCGGGCTCTCCAGCTGAAACACGCCAATGCTTTCCCCGCGGCGCAACATGGAAAACGTCTCCGCGTCATCCTCGGGAATCGCATGATCCTCAAAGCCCGCATCGCCCTCGCGAATGGTAGATACCGCATCATCGACGGCGGAGAGCATCCGAAGGGAGAGCAAATCGAGTTTGACCAGCCCAAGGTCTTCGACGCCTTCCTTGTCGAACTGGCAAATCCACTCTCCCTTTGCGGACCGTTGAAGTGGAGTCACATCCTGTAGCGGTCCATTGCAAATGACCAGTCCCCCGCAGTGGGTGGCAATATGTCGTGGAAACCCCCCGATCTGCCCAACAATGGCAAAGAAGCGTTCGTAGCCCATCCACCCCCGGGCTCGATCGCGCAGCTCCGGCAGCGTAGCGATCATCTTCCTTACATCCCCCGCACCACTTCCCCGGGGTAATCGCTCCACCAGCGCACTTATATCATCGGCGGAAAACGCCATCGCTTTTCCCAACTCTCGCACGGCTGAGCGTGCCCGGAAGGTATTAAACGTGGCCACCGCGGCCACGCGATCCCCTCCGTATTGCTCGCGCACATATCGCGCCACATGATCCCGATAGCGGGCATCGAAGTCGACATCAATATCCGGTTTCTCGCCCCGCTCGGGACTCATGAAACGCTCGAATAGAAGGCCTCGATCGAGGGCATCCACCTCGGTGATACCGAGGCAATAGGCCACCGCAGAATCAGCGGCCGAACCCCGCCCTGAGTAACGGATGCCCTGGGTCCGGGCAAAACCGACGACATCATCCACCAAGAGGAAGTAATCCGCGTAACCCATTGAGATGATCACGTCCAGCTCCCGCTCTAGCCGTTCCCGCACCTTTCTGCCCACAGATCCGTAGCGTCTTCGCGCTCCACGGTAAACCAGGTACCGTAGCTGCTGAATGGCATCTCGTCTTCCCGGGGGGTCGAAAGTGGGGTGGCGTTGTACCCCAAGATCCAGTGCGGGCTTACAGGCATCGGCGATTCTCCTCGCATTCTCCAGGGCTTCCGGTACATGTCGAAAATGATATGCCATGGTGCGAGGAGACTTCAGGTAATTCTCGGCGTTGAGGTGGCGCTCGGGGGAAGTATCCGAAAGCGTCGTTCCCGTTCGTATACAGGTGAGAAGGTCGTGGACCGGGAAGTCCGCTTTCCGGGCATAATGGACATCAGCAGTCGCCACCAGGGGAACCCCGAGGCGTTTCCCGAGGGCAACCATGCTGCGGTGCAATGCGATATCCCCTGGAAGCGAAGGGGGCTGTAGCTCGAGGAAGAAAGCGTCTCCCAGGGCTTCCCGATACCATCGGGCGATGCGCTCGGCTTCCTCGAGATTCCCGCGGAGGATGTAGCTCGGGATTGCACCACGACGACATCCCGAAAGCGTGAACAGATCGTGCCCCGCACCTTCTAATGCATCCGGATCCAGCCTGGGGTGACCACGCACTCCCCTCCCATGCCCCCGGCTAATCAGTCGACACATGCGCGCATAACCCGCGGGATTTCTGGATAAAAGTGTCAGGTGCGTCCCATCTTCGAGGGTAATCTCCACGCCCTGTATCGCCTTGATCCCATACTTCGCCGATGTTTGCACAAACTCGACGGTACCGCTCACATTGTCGTGGTCGGTTAAAGCCAGGGCATCCATACCATGGGAAGCCGCACGGCGAACCAGATCCCCGATGGAACTACCTCCATCGAGGAAGGAATACGGCGAGTGACAATGCAGGTGCACGAATGTCACGATGTATTCCTCCTCAATCGCAAAGCAGGCTAGTCGTAAATCCTATAAAGAACCCACGGACCCGCTCCGTTGATCTCCCGATACACCTCGACGAACCCCCCGGGCACCATGTGCAGGCGAAAAAAGACCTTTTCCCTCTCGCCGGACCACCAGCAGCCCACGTCTCTCCAGGAGTCCGCCACCTCGGCCACGCTTCGCCATCTACCCTCTAGGTATAGCGCCTCCGGGAACCCATCACTGTGCGTGCGAACGGGGATTTCCTTTCGCGGAAGATGACCCAAGGACTTCACCCCCACCTAAGGGGATCCCACTGGGCGAGCATCCGCTCGCGGCGACTCACGGCAAGTTGCTCCCCCCAGAAAGCGGCGTGGCCCGAATACCGGAAAACCAGGTCTTTCATGGTCTTTTCGACCGTTTCCCTATCCCCGGAGGTGCGCTGCTGTAAAAAGGAAACCTGAGAAAGCTGCGGGGATTGAAGACGAGAGATTTCGATGCGATAGCGCAAGGGACCGGGAATGTCAGATGTTTCCCAAAGCCGTAATAAGGTAAATTCCAACGCATGCCGATCACTTCTAGGTCGGGAGAATTCCCGTTTTCTCTTGGACCATCCGCATCCTCGTTCCAAAAACCATAACTCCACCTGCCCCGCGGCAAGGCGCTCTTGCAACATCTCCTTCGCCAAAACCCAGATATCTTTGCACAACGCCTTTTGCACACCCTCCCGGGACCATCCCCCCACCTCGCGCTCGCGGTATAATCGTGGTGGTGGATAATTGGTGTTCACCACCGCCCCATCTTCACCCCGGGAAAGTCCACTCAACGTTTGCGCCCACCCGGGGCCGATCCGTTCCTGCAGGGCGAGCAGTGAAACGTCGCCGATCTCGCCAAAACGGGAAATGCCCAATCGCGAGAGGCACTGCACCACGTGTCGCGGTAGTCGCCCGAGGCGGGACAGGGGCAATGAAGCCAGCGCATAACCCCCATCACCCGGGGGGATAATCGCCGCACTACACCATCTGCCCGAAACGATTTGCCACCCTTCTCCACGATGCCTCGCCTCGTTGAGAGCGATTTCTGCGAGGTATTTCCCCGGCCCTCGGCCGAGAAATACCCGGTGAACTAGATCCCCGGTGAGACCGCGCAACAATCTTTGCAAAAAGCACAACAGGGTGATGGAATCTCCAATGCCCACGAATACCCGGTGCGGGTGGTACACCTCCACATCGGGCGAGAGACGAACGGCCGCCCGGGCCAACCGCTCCACCTCGGGTCCATAAGACCGGGTATCTAGGGCAGCGAAATGCGCATCTGGCAATCGCACCCTGGCTTGCGTCATGGACATCCCCGGGCGGACCCCCCCTTCACTGGCCTCTCGACAGGCATCGACTACTCGTCCCGATCGGGTCAATACGACGGGCACGCCGCCTGCGAGTGAAAAGCAGCGACGGTGCAATCCCGCATAATAGCCCTCTACAAACACCCCGGTGACCGACACGAACGACCCCTCCATCGAACATATGTTCTAGTAAGGTCAATAATATGTCCCGTACACCCGCTACGTCAAGAAGGGTGGCGCTCTAGAAATCGCGAAATGACCCGGGGTATGGCGCTCCTGGGAGGAACTTTTACCGGGATACCGCGTCGATCCAAGCAGGTCCGCGACCACAAAAATTCCGATCATGATCCCGGAGAGGATGGAAGATCCGTGAGGCAGCAACTACCAAGGGCACCTCTCACCATTATCGCGGTATGCATCGCACTCCTTTTCGTCACCGGATGTGCGGCACCACCCCGTGCAACAGACGATGCCGCAGAAGCGCCCGAGGAAGCATATCGGGAACCGGCCCCTGCCATGCCCGACGAGGAGCGAGAGCGGGCAGCGAGGGACGAAGAGGCGGGAGAAACGGCAACATCCGTCGACGATCAAAAGATCGCACACGCCGCGGAGCAAAAACAAATCAAAAATGGTGAGATCCATATCGAAGTACCCTCTCCCGAGGACACCATGTCGGAAATCGTGGAGAGAGTTGAGGCAATGGATGGCTTCGTCAGTGATTCCACGCTCCATCAATCTCGCGGAGACCAGAGGCCACGTGTCGATCTCACGGTTCGTATTCCGGCCGAACATTTCGACGCTTTCACGACGGAACTCCATCGCCTCGGGCTCGTGACCCATAGCAGAACCTGGATCAACGATGTCACCGAAGAGTACATCGATCTAAAGGCTCGCTTGGAAAATCTTCGCAGCGAAGAAGAAGCGCTACGCAATATCCTGGAAAAGGCGGAAAATGTCGAGGACATGCTGGCCGTTCGCCGACAGCTGAATGATGTCCGGGGACAGATTGATTCCCTGTCCGGGCGTCTACGCTACCTCGACGATCGTATCGCCTACTCAACCTATAGGATCAACCTGCAACCGGAGACCATTGCCACGACGGCGATCAAGGCAACCGGTTTCGATAATTTCGGATCACGGCTGACGACCTCCTTCATTCGTGGAGCCAACTGGGTCATCAATGGCCTTGCCTCGGCGACGCTGGCAGTGGCCACGGCGTTGCCCTTCGTCGGTGTACTGGCCATTCTCCTGGTAATCCTTTTGGCCGCCTACCGGCGGTGGGGTCCGAGTCTCTTCTGAGAGGCACCGCGCATCACCGGGCATAATCCGCTGAAAACCCTCGCCCCGCGAGGGTTTTCTCTTTGGACAGGATTGACAGGCAACCCCTGGCAACGTAGGATTATACTGAACGGTTAGTTAAATCCTTTTCCCGGGAGGGTCATGCCTTTGCAACAAGGAGATACGGAAAACACGAAGACCCGTATTCTCGACGCCGCCAAGGAACTGTTCGCCAAGCGGGGATATGACGGCAGCTCCGTGGAAGCCATCGCCCAAGAGGCCGGGGTCAATAAAGCGTTGATCTACTACTACTTCTCCGGCAAAGAGGACATCCTCGATACCATCACCGAGCAGGCGATTGACAACGTCAAGGCCTTTCGCGCAGAGCTACAACTACACCCCAGCATCTTTGTTGACGGGCCCTCCGCCGATCTCATCCGAGAGGGATTGCGCTTTTTGGATTCCGAACGGGCAGCCTTTCGCATTATGGCGGTAGAGGCACTGAAACGAGATGCAGAAAACGGGGCAATGTTCGAATTCCTCGAAGCTGTTTACCAGGATGCGATACAACGGCTGGATGGACTCGGACTCGAAGTCGTCGATCGACAGGCCTTTGAGCTGATCGGGACATTCCTTTTCTCGCTGCCCATGGGCCTGTTCATGACCTTGGGAGAACAATGGTCGCGGTTTCACGGATATGACATCGAGCGATCTGAAGAGATATTCTCGAGCTTCTTCGAACGCATGCTAAGGGAGTTCATGACCGAGTGCATAGCCGAAAGCGAGAAATGAAGCGATCTCAGGAAGGAGCGAGATCTGCGATGCGTATTCGGCACGACTTGAGGGATAGGCTCACGGAAACAGGGCTTCGAGGTGCCATCCGGATGATCGCACGGGATCCAGAGAAAAATATCCCGACGTTAATCGGTATTGCGCGCCAATTCGCCGGATCCCGGACCTATCGGGTTGCGCTCGATCGACTGGAAGCGCGTATTGCAAAAGACCCCGCAGTCAATCAGAAGGCCCGCGAAATCCTGAAGAATCCACGTATCGTGGAGAAATTCATGGTTAACTGGGTACTCAACTCCCTTTTCTTATCGGCGACCACCCGCCAGGAACGAATTGAGAAGGGCAAGCGTTGCCCCACGGTCCTCTTGATCGATCCCACATCAGCCTGCAACCTAAATTGTGCCGGTTGCTGGGCGGGAGAGTATTCGCAAAGTGATCGTATCGAAGTGGACCGAATGGATCGGCTTTTCGATGAAATGAAAGCCTTGGGCATATATTGGGCGATCTTCTCCGGGGGAGAGCCCCTCCTCTATCCACACCTCGTGGATCTCATGCAAAACCATGATGACATGGCCTTCATGGCCTTCACCAACGGCACACTCATCGACGATGAGTATGCCGATGCTCTCGCGAAAGCGGGCAACTTTTCCCCTGTCTTTAGCCTCGAAGGGATGCGCGAAACGACAGACGCCCGCCGGGGTGAAGGTATATTCGACCAGGTCACGGCCGCCATGAGGCGCTGCCGGGAACGCGGTATTCCCTTCGGCGCGTCAATCACGGCCACGCGGGAGAATTTCGAAGAGATTACCTCGGACCGGTTTATCGATTTTCTCGATGCATCGGGGTGCATGTACGTCTGGGTCTTCCACTACATTCCGATCGGACGAGACCCAGATTTCGGCCTGATGCTGACATCGGAGCAAAGGAGCGCGCTCGCAGTGCGAATCAATGCGTTGCGCAATACAAAGCCGATGCTCCTGCTAGATTTTTGGAACGATGGTCGATTCGTGAACGGCTGTATTGCCGGGGGGCGCTTGTATGCACACATTAATGCCACCGGCGATGTCGAACCCTGTGCCTTCGTGCACTACGCGACACACAATATCAATGACGTATCCCTCGAGGAGGCGCTGGAGAACCCGCTGTTTGAAGAGTTTACGTCCAACCAGCCGTTTAGCGATAATCATCTTGCGCCGTGCCCGTTCATCGATCAACCCGAGAAGTTGCAACGAATGGTTGATCGCGCGGGGGCATATGGGACACACGCGGGTGCAGAGGCAGGCTTGCAGGGTATCACGCACGCGCGCTTAATACCATCACCAGGCGTTGGCAGGATTATTCGCAAGCATTGGCTGAGGACATCCAACCGGAAGGGGCGGATGCATGGGACGAAGAGCGCCCGATGTCCGGCCTGCC
>PUNF01000097.1 GCA_003552525.1 Clostridia bacterium
TGGCCGGAAATGCTGGGCGCTTCTGGGCCCAGAAATTTCGGCTCTAAAGGGGGTTTCAGCTCTAAATACCCCATCAATTACCCCTGTTTCTTTGACATAAGAAGCGCCCAGTGGTGCATATGTGGCAAATATTAAACACCGCTGTATTCGTGTGCTGCAAGTGCAGACTTTTGCCACAGATGTGCCACTGAAGACGCGCCCGACAGGGCCTGCCTGCTGCAGGCAGGTAAACCGCTGTTTGAGAACCCGATTGTACACACTGTGAATTTTATGGAGGTTCAGAAAATGGTTGAGCAGATAGCAGAAGATGTTTTCTGGGTCGGCGTTGTTGACTGGGACCTGAGAAGTTTTCACGGACACGAACTCTCCACGCACCGTGGTTCCACATATAACGCGTACCTCATCCTGGATGATAAGAACGTGCTGGTTGATACCGTATGGGACCCTTTCAAGGAAAGGTTGATAGAAAACATCTCCGAGGTCATTGACCCCTCAGAGATAGACATTGTGGTGGCCAACCACGCAGAGACCGATCATTCCGGTGCGCTGGGGGAGGTGCTTCGTCATTCACCGGATGCGACCGTCATATGCTCAAAGATGGGCGAGAAAAGCATCAGGGGACACTTTCACAGCGATTGGAATTTCCAGACGGTTTCGACCGGAGACAGCATCGGGATCGGAGACGAGACATTGCAATTTATCGGTGCGCCGATGCTGCACTGGCCCGACAGCATGTTCACTTATCTCGGGGAAAAGAAAATCCTGATGCCAAATGACGCTTTCGGACAGCATTATGCCTCGAGCTTCCGGTTCAACGACCAGGTGGATCAGTGCGAGCTTTATCAGGAGGCGTTGAAATATTACGTAAACATACTCACGCCTTTCAGCTCTCAGGTAACCAAAAAGATCGATGAGGTGCTGGAGCTCGGGCTGCCAGTGGAGATGATCGCCCCCAGCCATGGGGTTATCTGGCGCGAAGAGCCGCTTCAGATAGTGGAAAAATACCGGCAGTGGGCAGCCCAGCAACCGGAAAAAAGGGCAGTTCTGCTCTATGATACTATGTGGGGCGCCACCCGCAGGATGGCCGAGGCCTTCGGCGATGGGCTGGCAGAAAACAACATCCCCTTTAAACTGATCGATATAGCCGTATCCGACCTGAATGACGCTCTTGTGGAGGTTTTCAGGTCGGGCATGATAGCAGTGGGATCTCCCACATCAAACGGCGAGGTGCTGCCCACGGTCAGCTCACTTCTGACATCTCTGAAAGCCCTTAAGTTTAAGAACAAATGCGGCTTTGCCTTTGGCTCCTACGGCTGGAGCGGGGAGGGGGTTGAGAAAATCAACCAAAGCCTTGAAGAGGCCGGAATCAAGGTGGAAGATGAAGGACTGCGCTGCAAGTGGCAGCCTGCCGCAGAAGACCTGAAGAAATGCCGTGCCGCCGGCAGTGAAATCGGGCGGAATCTCAAAGCGTGAAAAGGCTTGAATATATCATACAACAGGTTCACATATCCTGATCTCCGAGAAAAAGCCATGAGACCTTTTTTTGCTTTCCGGGTCTTATTCAGCAAGATCCCCAATATCAAACGAACCCCGTTGGCTCACGATAAATCGGTATCGATATCGCTATCGGGATCGGGATCGTTCTTTGTGCTTTCCCGGATTTTTCAAATGTCCATGCCACATAACTGCATTTCTCACAAGCCTCCAGTGGTGCAGATGCGAAGAAAGCAAGCGCAGCTGTATTCGAATACTGCAAGCACAGCTTTCTAAAGTATATGTGCCGCTGATTTATGTCGTTGCTTTGTGAGAGATGCAGGCTAGTAATGATTACCACCACCGGCCCCAGATAGGAACAGGTAAGCACAAATTTCACAGCTTAGAAATTAGAAAAAACGGACAGGTCTTTTTCGCGCCCGATCACTATCAAATGATCGCCTGTTTGAAAGCGCTGATCCGGAGCAATATTCAATATGAGATCCGAACCGGTCTCACCGGCATCCGATTCTGCTTCGACCGAACGACGGATGCCGACCACCGTGATATTGTAACGGTTGCGCACCTCGAGTTCTTTCAATGATTTCCCGATAAATTTTTTCGGCACCGCCACCTCTGCCACGCTGACGTCTCCGCCCATCGGAATGATTTCTTTGAGTTCTGGCTGCGCAAGCCGAAACGCCGCACGTTCTGCCATAGCTTCTTCCGGATTTATGACTTCATGGGCGCCCACCTGGCGCAGTATTCTTTCCTGCAGAGGGTTGCCGGCACGGGCCAGGATGCGTCCCACACCGAGCTTGCTCAGAAGGGCCGTGGTCAGTATGCAGTCCTCCACATGCTGGTTGCCGATAGCACAGATCGCCATATCCATCCGATCAATGCCGGCCTCGCGGAGCGCGGATTCATCGGTGGTATCAAGTATCAGGGCCTGATCCACCTGATCCTTTACGCTCTCGACCAGATCATGCACTCTGTCTATGGCCAATACCGACACGCCCCGCCCGGTGAGTGAAAGGGCGGCCCTCCTGCCGAAAATGCCCAGTCCTATCACAACAACGCATTTTTTCATGACTGATGGTCCTCCATAAGCATTAGATTGAATTTCCTATAAAAACCGGTCCAATAATTTACCCGATGATCATTTTTGCATCCGGATAATCGATCTGCACCTGGCGGGTGGGTCGCACAAGAACCAGAAATGTCAGCGGCCCCACCCTTCCTATATACATCAGCAGCGTAATGGCCGCCTTGCCGGGCCAGGAGAGCTCGGCCGTCACCCCCATCGACAACCCGACGGTTCCAAAAGCCGAAAAACTCTCAAACAGCAGCTGGATCGGCGGATGCGGTTCGATGGCGCTGAGAAAA
>PUNF01000145.1 GCA_003552525.1 Clostridia bacterium
CCGACCTGTTGAGCCAGCTCATCATCAAGTTCCGGGAGTTCCTTTCTTTTTATCTCGTTGACAAGCACCTGGAAAGTAAACTCTTGCCCGGCCAGGTGCTCGCTGTGATAATCTTCGGGAAAGGTCAGTTCGAATTCGAGCTCTTCTCCAATCCGGGCTCCAACCAGCTGTTCTTCAAATCCGGGTAAGAACTGCTCGCCCCCGACTTCTACAGTGAAACCCTCGTAGGAGATGTCCTCCACAGACTCCCCAGCACTATCGAAGGCCTCTACATCGATTATGGCAAAATCACCCTCTTCAACCTCTTCACGATCAACGTCGGTCAGCTGGGCGTGCTGTTCCTGTATATTGCTGAGGACTTCGTCCACTTCCTCTTCTGTCAGTTCCGCGTCCTGCTTTTGTACTTGTACGCCCCTGTAGTTCCCAAGTTCAACCTCGGGTTTTACATCAACCAGCGCCTTAAAGCGCATGGGTTTGCCCTTTTCAAAATCCAAATCCTCGATATTCGGCTGATCTATGGGTTCTAGATCATTCTCCTCCAGAGCCTCCTGGAAGGCTTCGGGCAGGAGACTATCAATGGCTTCCTGGTAGAAAACTTCCGGACCGTATCTCTTCTCGATCAACCTGCGCGGAGCCTTGCCTTTGCGAAAGCCAGGTACCTGAATATCAACACGCATATTCCTGTAAGCTTCTTCCAGGGCTTTTTCCACTCTGTCGGGGTCAACCTCTACTTCCAGCTCTACCTGGGTATCATTCAGATGTTCCATCTTGGTCTGCATACTGGCTCTTTTCCTCCTTTTAACCTCTAACCTGCTGCAATTACGGTTACTGCCCTTCCCGTTCGCCTGCTGCTTTTCTTCGCTTCGAACAGAATGCCCCTACAATCTAGGCTTCGTAACACACCGACTTTATATTGAAATATGAATCGAATTTCCGGAATGAAGGGCTAAAGAGTTCCAGGTGAAGCTCAATCTGCCCTTTTGTCTTTTCCTTTCTTTTAAGGGTATTATAACATAGCAATTTTAAGTGTACAACAGACAGTCAGCAGCGCCATAAGCTCCACTCTACAAAGATAGGTATTAAAATTAACCCTCCCGATCGCTTTTAGCGCCAGAGGGTTGTCGACAAGCAAAAAATGGTGCGAAGGGCGGGATTCGAACCCGCACGGCGCAAGGCCACTAGATCCTAAATCTAGCGCGTCTGCCAGTTCCGCCACCTTCGCCTGAACAAACCTGTTTCAAGCAGCGCTGAACTCTGCCAATCCCGGGAGCATACTCGGAAGGCATCACAGCCGGGCGAAAAATGTACATGCTCCATCTCGGAACCAAGATACAGCTTTGCGCGAAATCCTTAGAGCAAGAGCAAACAGGTTACAGCGCTGCTGGTGGATTGCATTTATTGTGCGATGCGCAAATAATTATAGCACATTCATACAAACTGTCAACACTCACGCTCTATTCCTACTCTATTCCCCACACAAACCAAGCACTCTGTCGATATCTTGGCTGTCAAGGGTCTCCTGTTCCTTGAGGGCCGAAACCAGGTTTTCGAGCCGTGCCCTGTTTTCCTTGAGCAGCGCTTCGGATCGATCGTAACAGCCCTGTACGATACTGTGAACCTCTTCATCTATGGCTGCGGCAATTTCTTCGCTGTAGTTCCGTTCTCGGCTTAACTCACGACCAAGAAATGGGTTTTCCGCACCTCCACCGAAGGTACGCGGTCCGAGCCGTTCGCTCATTCCGTACTCGGTGACCATCTTGCGGGCCAGCTGGGTCGACTGTTTCAGATCGTTTTGCGCGCCGGTGCTGATCTCCTCGAGAAAGATAGCTTCAGCCGCCCTGCCACCCAGCGCCATGGTAATCTGTCCCATGAGCTCTTCCTTGGTCATATACCTTCTATCTTCCTCCGGCAGGATCATTGTGTGCCCTCCGGACCGACCGCGGGGGATAATTGTCACCTTATGAACATCGTCCACATTCTCCGCCAGCCGAGCCACAAGAGCGTGCCCCGCCTCATGGTAGGCGGTAATATCGAGTTCCCTCTCGCTCATCACCCTGCTCTTCTTTGCAGGGCCGGCTATCACGCGATCTATTGCCTCCTCGCAGTCCTGCATTGATATCTCCTTGCGGTTAGCCCGGGCAGCCAGGATGGAGGCTTCGTTGATGAGGTTCTCCAGATCGGCGCCAGTAAACCCGGGAGTCCGCCGGGCCAAAACATCCACCTCCACCTCTTCGGAAACCGGTCGGTTCTTCAGATACAGCTGCAAAATTTCCTTCCTGCCCTCGTAATCAGGGCGGTCTACAGTTACCTGGCGGTCGAAACGTCCAGGGCGCAAAAGCGCGGGATCCAGCACATCTGGCCGGTTGTTTGCTGCTAGCAGGATTATCCCCTCGTTGGTCTCGAAACCATCCATCTCCACCAGCAGCTGATTCAAAGTCTGTTCTCGTTCATCGTGTCCGCCACCGAGGCCTGCACCTCGCTGGCGTCCGACAGCATCGATCTCATCCATAAAAACGATACAGGGAGAGTTCTCCTTGGCCTGGTTGAAGAGATCCCGCACCCGGGAAGCACCGACACCAACGAACATCTCCACGAAATCGGATCCGCTTATGTTGTAGAAGGGAACACCAGCTTCACCAGCTATAGCTCGGCCGAGCAGAGTCTTGCCGGTACCGGGCGGACCCACAAGGAGTACTCCTTTGGGAATCTCGGCACTGAGCCGGGTAAACTTTTCCGGGTTCTTCAAAAATTCCACGACCTCTATCAGCTCTTCCTTGGCCTCCTCTGCACCAGCCACATCGGCAAAGGTCACCCGGCCCTTCTCCGGTGAGTACATCTGCGCTTTGCTCTTGCGA
>PUNF01000215.1 GCA_003552525.1 Clostridia bacterium
CAGGCCCACGAGACCACGCCCACCGCCACCGCGGCGCTCGGACGCACCATCACGGGTGCTGCGTTGCTGGGCGCCACGCTCAAGGATGGGCAGACCGTGACCCTACGGATACTGGGCGATGGGCCGGCAGGTACGCTGATCGGCATTTGTGATGCGCGGGGTAACGTGCGCGGATATATCGCAAATCCAGCTGCAGATGCCAACCCGACAGTTCACAAGAAACTAGATGTCGCCCGGCTCGTGGGGAACAATGGGTCCCTATCCGTATCCTATGACCTGGGTCTCAAGGAGCCCTACGTCGGCACCTCGGAGCTGGTCAACGGCGAAATCGCCACCGACATTGCCTACTACCTGACCACATCGGAGCAAATCGCATCGGCGGTCGGTATCGGCGTACTCGTCGGTACGCGCGGTCGTGTCCGGGCAGCGGGTGGTTTTCTGCTGCAGGTCCTACCGGCACCGGAGCTCGACGAAGAAGGAATGAGGGAACGCGAAGCCGCCATCGACGTGATGATCCAGCGATCCGAGGACATGGATTCGGTGAGCCATCACGTAGCGGAAGGGGCGGATGCCGATGCGCTTATGCACATCCTCGTGGGAGATCTACCCTTCCACCGCCTCGGGGGCGACGCGCTTCGGTTCCAATGCACCTGCAGCGAAGCGCGCGTTGCCAAGATCCTCGCGGCCATGGAGGAAGACGAGTTGCGAAAGATCTTTTCGGAAACCGATCCGGCAGAGGTCACCTGCGAGTTCTGTCGGCAGCGCTACTCCCTTGGCTCGGAAACCGTGCAGGCGCTGCGACGAAACACCGACGATGGGGAGGACGAGAATGCCGATGATGACCACCAGAGACGATAAGGACCGGCGGATTGCGCTCCTCGCCACGGGAGGGACGATCGCTTTCGAAGGGGGCAAGCTGCGCCTCGACGCCGCCGACCTCGCCGAAACGATCGCGAACAACCTCCGCGAACACCGCGTGCGCATCAAACCCTACGATGTGGAGGCCGTCCCTTCGACTGCCCTCTCCCCCTCCGACATGCTGCGCCTGCTCGATCGCGCCCGATCACTGGTGGGTGAATTCGATGGCATCGTCATGACACACGGCACCGATACCCTGGAGGAAACGGCATACCTTTTCTCCATGCACTGGGATCAGCCGACACCGGTTGTCATCACCGGGGCGATGCGTCCGGCGATTACCCCGGGGGCCGATGGACCCCGCAACCTGCTGGCCGCCTGCCTGGTGGCCGCGCATGACGATTCTCTCCATCGCGGACCACTGGCTGTTATGCATGACAAGATTTTCCGCGGGAACGATATCACGAAACTGCACAGCTGGGATACCGACACCTTCGTGGCCAATGGCGGTCTGGAGGGAACCGTGAATCCCTGGGAGGAGATCCGCTACCAACGCGCTCCTTCGGAGCGCCCGACCCCGCTACCACGCCCGGAGGAATATGCCGAGCCGGCGGCAATCCTCACCGTCGGGGCGGGCTCCGATGGATCCGAGGTCGAGGCACTACTGGCCGGGGGATTCCGCGGCCTGATCGTCGCCGCGGCGGGGAAGCGGGGGATTCCCACCGGCATGCGCACATCCCTGGCACGCGCCCGGGAATCGGGGGCGATCGTGGTGGGCAGCTCTCGCTGTCCGCTGGGAGGCAGTGGTCTCGGCGTAGATGATGACGGGATCATATGGGCGGGAGATCTCAATCCAGCCAAGGCCCGGCTGCGCCTGATGACCGGGATGGCCCTTTGGGGCAACGATGCCGATGTCATCGCGAGGCTGTTCCGCTGAAGAACGGCGTGAGGAGGTTCCGATTGTCCATTTCGCCGCGGGTTCTCATCATAGAGGATGATGCGAACATCCAAAAGATCCTCAGCCTCTATCTCGAAGGCGAGGGTTTCGAGGTGCGCACGGCTTCGAGCGGGCAAGAGGGTCTCCAATGCCTGCACGATTATCAACCCGATCTCGTCCTCCTCGATATCATGCTGCCCGACATCGACGGGTGGGAAATCTGTCGACGAATCAGACAGGAAGAAGAGATCCCCGTGATCATGGTGACGGCCCTGGATTCCACCCGCGACAAGGTCACGGGCCTGGAGCTAGGAAGTGATGATTACATCACCAAGCCCTTCGAACCCAGGGAGGTACTCGCTCGCGTACGGGCCGTACTACGAAGGAGCACCCACCTCGCCCGGGGATCCACCCTGGAATACGAGGGACTAACAATCGATCGGGAAGCGCGCCGCGTGCGGGTAGATGGTCGGGACGTACACCTCACCGCCAAGGAGTTTGATCTGCTCTGGATGCTCGCCTACCATCCGGGGCAAGTCTTTACGCGAGACCAGCTACTGGACCGGGTGTGGGGTTACGAATTCTACGGCAACATTCGAACCGTCGACGTACACATCCGCCACCTGCGCGAAAAGCTGGAACCCGACCCCGACAACCCCGCCTACATTCGCACGGTATGGGGCGTCGGGTACAAGTTCCAGGGGGCGAACCTGCAGTGACGAGTATCCGTACGCAGCTAACCCTGTCCTACCTGGGCCTTGCGGCCCTCGTGATCGCCGTCATGTTCCTCCTGGTCGGGGGGCTCATGCGTTCGTACTTACTCGGCGAGGCCAGATCTTCCCTGGTCTCGCGGGGGCAGAACATGGCCCGACTCCTCTCCATCGAAACCATGACCCGGGGACCACGCATGCGACATGATGAGGGGTTTTCTGCCTGGATGAACATCGTGGGCGCGGCGGCGGATGTCGATTTCATCATCCTTTCGAAGACGGGCGAACCGATGGCCCACTCCCTGAGCGAGGAGATCCTGGAGGATCCCAATGCGCTGGCCGACGCC
>PUNF01000077.1 GCA_003552525.1 Clostridia bacterium
CCCCGCTGTGATTTTGCCAGCAGCAAATGCTATAACACCATACCTTCTTTAAATAATATTGCCGAGGGGCACCAGGTGGCCTGTTTTAACTACCAGAAAGTCCCTTCGATAAAGGATGGTTCCCATGTCCAGAACTCTGATTGAAGTTAAAGATATAAGCAAAAGTTTTGGAGAAAAAAATAAGAAAGTTCCGGTTCTTCGCGGCCTAACTTTTAACATTAAAGCAGATGAAATACTCTGTGTGGTGGGTGAATCCGGTTGTGGCAAAACCACCCTGGGCAAAGTGCTGGCAGGACTTGAGGGCTATAATGGTGGCTCCTATCTTCATGAAAAGAAAGAGGTTAATAAGCTCAGCAAAAAAGACTTTAAGCTTTTTCGACGCAGGGTTCAGATGATTCACCAGGATCCCTTTGCTTCTTTAAATCCAACTCAAAATGTTTTTACCATACTCTCTGCCCCACTTTATCGTCATAAAATTGTCAAAGGATATCAGCAGGCTGTCGATAAAGTCAACAGCCTGCTGGACCTGGTAGGTTTAACCCCGGTACAGGACTTTATTGATAAATTTCCTCATCAGCTTTCTGGAGGGCAGCGGCAGCGAATTTCCATAGCCCGCTCTCTAACCCTGGAACCAGCTTTTCTCATTGTAGATGAGGCAGTTTCCATGATTGATACTTCTCTGCGAATCAGTATACTAAATAATTTACTGGAAATACAAAACAAACTTAAAGTCGCCTACTTTTTCATCACTCATGATCTGGCAGTAGCAAATTATTTTGCCCAAAAAGGCCGGATTGCCGTTATGTATCTGGGGAAAATTGTAGAAATTGCCCCTACAGAAGAGATTATAGGTAACCCCCGCCATCCCTATACCAGGGCTTTGATTGGCGCTATTCCTGAAGCTGATCCAGAAGTGACCAGGCAGAAAGAACGTTTTAAATTAAAAGACTCGGAAGTGCCCTCACTACAAAATATACCAGGTGGTTGTGCTTTTCATACCCGCTGTCCCTGGGCTGAAAAGCCGATCTGCTATGAGAAAGAAGTCCGGCTGACGGGAAGTGGCCAGCACAAAACTGCCTGTCATCTGGTATAAAAGTGAAAAAACAGATTTTTCTCAATATCACAATCTCACTGGCTTAAGAATTTACTACCTTTAGGAGGTGATTCTCTGGATAGGACAAATATTTTCTTCTGGAGAACAGGAGCGGTTATCTTTACCTGCCGAGAAAAATTAACAGGAAAATGATGAAGAAAAAAATTATAATGAATATGAGGAGGAAAAATCAATGAAGAGATTGATCAGTATCGTAATTATTTTCACTCTTTTGCTGGGGTTTTTTGCTATCCAGCAATCTCATAATGCTCAAGCAGCGGAGGACATCTTTGCCGGGGGCTGGCCCTATTCAGTTCCTCCATCCGGCCATTTCAACATGTTTGTTCCTGATGCTATTGTGATGAACTTTTTCCGGGATATTCACCAGCTGCCCATGGGCTTTTTGATCTGGGCCGATAATGAGTATGAGGGTTATCTCGCTGAGAGCTGGGAAGTAGATGAAGACAATAATCAAATTCTAGTAAATTTGAGAGAAAATGTTTACTGGCATAACGGTGATGTATTTAATGCTGATGATGTGGTAACAACCTTTACTCTGCTGAGGTTAATGGGAGCTTCTGTCTGGGATTATCTGGGAGAAATTGAAGTAGTATCTGACACTGAGCTGATTTTCCACATGGATCGAGAATCTTCACTGGCCAAAAGGCTGGTGCTCCGTGAAAATATTGTTGATCGTTATACCTATGGTGAATACGCTCAGAAAGTGCAGCAGCTGATAGATGACGGGTACGATAGAGATTCCGAAGAATGGTCAGGCCTGCAGGCTGACTTCAGTGAATTCAGGCCTGACTATGTCAATGCTACCGGGCCCTATTATTTAGATCCCGACAATGTAGCTTCTTCCCGCGTCACTCTGGAGTTTAATGAAAATTCATACTGGGCAGATCAGGTGCACTTTGATCAGATTTATGTCTATAATGGTGGAGTTGCTGATCTGACTCCTCTGGTTTTAAATCAGCAGGCCGACTATTTAACTCACGAATTTCCAGCCGGCACCCTGCAGTCCTTTGAAGCCATGGGAATAGAGTTTGTCCAGACACCGGCTGTAGATGGGCTGGCAGTCTATTTTAACCACAATCTTGACCCTCTTGATAATCTGTATGTTAGGAAGGCTCTGGCATATGCCATTGACCGGGAAGAGGTTGGAGCTCTCGCGCTGCCCGGAGTTAGCCAGGGAGTAGACTGGGTGACAGGTCTGGGAGAACCTACCATGGAAGCCTGGAATATCGATACTTCAGAGCTTAACCGTTACGAAAATGACTGGTATAGAGCTGTAGAACTTCTGGAAGAAGCCGGGCTTTTCCAGGAAGATGGCACCTGGTTCCTGGAAGAAGGAGAACCTTTTGAACTTGAAATTCAGACCCCTGCTGCCTGGGCAGATGCTGCTGTAGCTGCTGAGAATATTGCCGAACAACTTACTGATTTTGGAATCAAAACAGTCTTTAATGGGATTGAAGAAGCACAGCGGGTTCCCAATATCCAGAGCGGCAATTTTGAACTTGCTCTATCCTTCTGGGGGACCGGACAGCCTCATCCCATGTATGCCTTCGAAGGTCCCATTATAAATGACAATGTTGACTCTAATCCAGGTCTGGGGTTTGATGTTGAAGTTACCACTGACCGGGGAAATTTCAACATGCATGAATTAATCAGAGCTTCAGCTGAAGGCTGGGATACATCAGACCAGGAAGAAATAGTTAATGACCTGGTTTATGCCTTCAACCAGAAGCTTCCTATTCTACCTGTTTTTGCCCTGGCAGGCCGCAACCTTACCAGTGCAGGTTTAAATACTGAGTGGCCGGACTTTGATGATCCCATCTACCTTAATTCTCCGGGAGATGATAACTTCGTTATAATTTCAATTCTAAGAGGAGATATCAAGCCTCTTCAGTAAGAAACTTCATCTTCCACTATAATAAAGAGCTCCAGGTTTTATAATGTCAATATCACAGGGATGAGCCTGCTTGCAGGGCTCATCCCTGAATAATTAAGCAATAATTATATATTAATTATAATTATCATTAACTGCTCCCTAGAATAGAGGTATAGAATAAATTCAACTAATAATAGATAGGTTTTATCTGGCATAGAGATTGAATTTTCTGCAGCCGATAAATTTATAAAAATCAATACATAACTCTCCTGCAGCTGAAGTTATTTCCAGGCAGCTAAAACAAACTAGAAAGATATCCTGTTATCAGCTGTTAGAGAGAAAAGAGATGCTCATTTAAAGAATCTAATAGCTATTTAATATGGTTATTTAAAATAGAAAATTAATTGTCAGGAGGCAGTTCAATGAATTACAGTTTAACTCCTCAACCCCAAAAAATTGAAGAGAAAGAGGGAGAGTTTTCATTACAGCAGGGTATAAATATCTGTCTGCAGGGTGACTTATATTATAAGCTTGAACCGGCTCTGGAAATCTTAAATAACACCCTGATTCAGGAGTTAGATATTAAGATTAATTGTGTGGGAAAGAAAGATAGGGCTAATTTATTTATCGAACTGACTGATGACCAATCATTAGTCGCCAGAACCGGGATTAATTTTCAGGGACTGACGGATGAAGAGAAAAATGAAAAGCTGGCTCAGGCTTATCTTCTGGAAATCTGTCAGGAAAAAATTATCATTAAAGCTGCTGATCTGCAGGGAATAGGTTATGCTCTTATGACATTGAATCAGCTTTTCTATCACAGGCAGAACAATCAGGAGCTAGAGGCTGTTAAAATTACTGACTATCCTGCCATAATTTACCGAGGAATAATGCTCGATGTTTCCCGGGGCAGAGTTCCTAAAAACAGCACCATCTTTGAAATTATTGATCTCCTCTATAAATATAAAATCAACGTTCTCCAGCTTTATGTTGAGGATTCATACTTTTTCCCTTCTCTACCTGACATCGGGAAAAGGAAAAAGTTAATCACAGAGTCAGATATCAGAAAAATAGATTCCTACTGCCGGCAGCGGGCTATTGATTTTCAGCCCAATCTCCAGACATTTTCTCACTTCCATGGTATTTTGCGTATGCCGGAATACAAGCACCTGGCTGAAAATGACACTCTCTGGACTCTTGCTCCTCTCAAACCAGAAAGTTATGATTTACTGGAAAGAATGATAAATGATTTTTTGCAGGGTTTTAGCAGCTCTACAATGCACATTAACATGGATGAAGCCTATGATATTGGAACCGGTCATTCCCGGGAGCAGGCTAATAAAGCAGGCGTTAAAAATGTATATCTCAAACATCTAATGAAGGTCTACTCTCTCGTCAAAAGCCAGGGAATCAATAAGGTTCTTTTCTGGGGAGATATGCTCAATAAATACCCGAAATTACTTAAGAAACTGCCTGAAGATCTAGTTCCGGTAAGCTGGGATTATTCTCCAGAAATAGATGAAGAGCAGCTGCAAAAATTCCGAGATTCTCAGCTCAGCAGCAGAGAATTCTGGGTGGCTCCCGGTACCAGCAGCTGGAACAGCATATTTCCCAGAATGTCCAATGCTTTAAGTAATATCAAGGAGCTTGCCAGACAGGGCAGCAGCTATGAAGCCCGGGGATTTCTAACTACTGACTGGGGGGATTATGGACACCTTAATTCTCTCGGCCTCAGTTTTCCCTGCTATATTTATGCTGCTGAAGCAGGCTGGTCCTTAAGCTCCGTTAACCTTGATGATTTCCTGGATAAGCTTACAGGAGTAAATTATCTAAACACCAGGCAGAAAAAAACAATAAAGCTATTAAACAAAAGTAATGAGGGTTTAACTGACCCCTTTAAAACCTATTCTTTATACGCCTTTTTTGATGATCTGATTGCCGGCAAATCGATTGCCGGTAAGGAAGATGCAGCTTCTATCAGCCAGGAAAAATTCTCAATGCTTTATCAATACGGGCAGCAGGCCTGGCTCAATACCCGAAAAATGAACAATACCCTCTGGAATCAGGAGTTAAGCCTGGCAGCCAGAATGACCAAATTCACAGGCAAAAAAGGGTTGCTCACCTACGATATCAGAAAAAATTTCCAGGAAAATGAGATAAATGAAGAATACCTGCTAGAAAAAATCAATCAAATAAAATTGCTCCATCAGGAACTGGATATGATTCGCTATGAGGTCTTTGATGTCTGGAAACAGAGATCACATCTGGATGGTCTGGAAAATGTGTCCTATTATTTTTCTAAGACTGCCACTCAGTTCTCCAAAACAGTTATCTGGCTTAATGAACAGAGAAAGTCTATCTGTAAAGGAAAGGAGCCAGACAGAGAGTTTGGCAGCTATGAGGGGGCCGATTATTTTACCACCCTCTGGACACAGGACTTTGACAATCTCTGGGATATAGCCTATCCCTGGAGTTAAAATAAAGCAGAAATTCCCAGCAAATTCAGGAGGTTTTTTGGCATGAACTATAATTTTATACCTCAGGTAAAAAATATTGAATACAGCAACCAGAAACTAGAACTAGACAAGATGGGTAGAATCTACTGCAGTGATTTCAGTCAGGGAAAATTAATCAAGGATATTTTTTATGAAAAAACAGGAATCAGGCTGGAGTTAGAAGTGATTGATAGAATCCGGGAAAGTAATTTTATCTGGCTGACAGGTACAAGGTTATCTGAAAATAAGCTTTTGAAATTAACCGGGATAGAAGCTGAACTTCCAGATATTGAAAAGACCTCAGGTAAATTATCCTCTCGGGAAGTTGAAGGAATTAAAACTGAAGGTTATTTGATCTCAATCAGAGCTGACGGTATCATAATAAAATCAATATCAAAGCGGGGACTGTTTTACGGCCTGCAGACTTTTCGCCAGATCCTGCAGCAGAGTACTGGTAAATCTCTAACTTGCCTGGAGATTTTCGATTATCCCACACTTCCCTATCGAGGTTTAATGCTGGATTTTTCAAGAGGTAAACTGATGAAGCTTGATACCCTCAGGGAAATCATCGGTCTGATGGCCAGCTATAAATATAATGTTCTCCAGATCTATATTGAGCATACCTTTGCTGGAGGGGGTTTTAAAGAGATAGGCAGCGAACAAAATTCCCTGGATAAAGAATTTATTCTTAAGCTAAAGAAAATATGTCAGGATAATTATATTGAATTGATGCCCAATCTCCAGTCCTTTGGTCATCATAATAAACTGCTGGAAATGCCGGAATACCGGGACTTGAGCGAGTCAAATTTATTCTGGACTCTTACTCCTGCTAAAGAAGAAACTTATAATTTTTTAAACAGTGTCTATCAAGAGTTTTTGCCTCTCTTTGACAGCAGATGGTTTAACGTGGGAGCAGATGAAACCTATGATCTGGGTAAGGGGTTGACAAAGGAGTGGGCTGAAGAAGAGGGTCAAGGTAAGGTTTACCTTGAACATATCCTCAGACTGAGAAAGCTGGCAAAAAAATATGATAAAGATATTATGCTCTTTGGTGATATAGTGCTTGACTACCCCGAACTGCTGAAGGAAATCCCGGATGATGTAATTTTTCTGGACTGGGATTATAATCCCAGAGACCATTATGCTCATACATCTGAGTTTGGCAGCAGTCAAAAAGATTTCTGGGTCTGCCCGGGAACCGGGGCCTGGAACAGCATCTTTCCCCGCCTGGGTGCTGCCAAAAAAAACATAAAAAATTTGATAAGGGATGGGCTGGCTAATGACTGCCAGGGTTCACTGTTAACTGACTGGGGTGATCATGGCCACTATGCAATGGTATCAGCCAGTTTCTATAGCTACATTTTTCATGCTGCTGTTTCCTGGGAGGGCCGGAATTTCCAGGAAGCAGAATTTGAGAAATCCCTGGCAGTGTTGTATCCTGTAGATAGTAAGTTTAAACCCCTTATACAGCCTGAAACTCTTCAGGCTAATTCCTCTACCAGCAGCAAGAATTTTTCTGCTGCCAGTAAAAACCTGGATCCCCATCCAGGCAAAACAGCTTTTTGCGAAAATGAGGGAGATGTGAGTCAGCCTCATAGCGGCCAGTGGCTGAAGATATTTCGGCTTTTTGCTGAAATATATCAGCTGCCCGGAATGTGGTCAAAAAACAGGAGCCAGTGTGTTATTGCCCTATTTGAGGAGCCAATTTTTGGAGCGACTCTGATCGGACCGGATTATTCCAGGTTAAATGATGGCTACCAGTCTTTGCCGCCTGATATTCCCTATGTTAAGCCAGAAAAGGGCCATCATCTTCTCCGTCCTGTTTTTCGAATAGATGAAGATTTGCTCAAAGAAATCGACAGAATTATCGATGAAATAGGGAGTCATCTGGAAACTTTACCAGCATCAATGGCCAGGAGGGAGTTTTCTTATCTCACCTCGGCCTTCCGCTGCCTGAGTGAAAAAAACAAACTGGGGAGAAAGATCAGGAAAACCATGAAGCAAAACTTCCCCCAGTATGAGGAGATCCTGGACTTAAAGCTTGCTGTTGAGGGTTTAATAAAACAGTATAACGATTTGATGCTGGAATTTATTTCTATCTGGCAGCAGCGTTCTAAAACTGCCGAAATCCACCTGACCCTGGGTTATTTTGCTGATATCATCTCTCGACTAAAATATCTCCGGGACTGGTTAGAAAAACAGCTGAGCAGGCTTGACAACAATAAACAGGTCGATAGAGAGTTCTCCAGTTATGATACCTGCGGTTATCAATCATTGCCGACCTATTAAATTAAAAATAAAATTGTTTTTGTAAATCGGATTCAGAACAGCAAAATAAATACTTTATGAACAGGTGAGGCCATTATGAATACCGGTGATACCGGCGATATAAAAAAAATGAATTTAAGGGCAGTATTTGAGATAGTGCGCTATCATGGCCCTGTTTCTCAACCAGAGATTAAAGAGATGACAAACCTAACTGCAACAACTATTTTAACTCTGCTGGAGGAACTAAAAAAAGACAATCTCATCTTCGAACATGAATATTCTTACCGGCCAGATGGAATAAATAAAAAGGGGCGGCCTCCAAAATATTTTTCCCTTAAGAAAAATGGCCGATATGTACTGGGTTTAAGCTTAAAAGATAATTACTGGGGCTTGACTGTTTTAAATCTGGCTAATGAAGTCTGTCTTTATAAAAAATTAGATTTCATCGGAACAAACCCCCTGGTTAATATCAAAAATGTCACCCGGGAAATTAACAATATTGCTGCTGAATTTCAAATCAGCTATATAGGAATTGCTATGGCAGGTGTCATTGACCAGGAAAAGGGCATGATTATTGATGGAAATTCTGATTTTGTTGGACTGCCACTTAAATATTTGATTCAACGGGAAACAGGGATTCCTACTGCTGCTATTCATAATACAGCCGCCCTGGCCATTGCTGAGTATCTGATTGGAGAAAATGCTTTAACTAGCAATCTACTTTTTATCCATATTGAAGGTGGAGTTGGAGCGGGGATGGTATTCAATGGTTTTGTTTATGATGGAGCTAATAAACATGCTGGAGAACTGGGGAATATCCTGGTTAACATTGGAGAAAATGGTGATAGAAACTTAAATGATTATGTCTCAAACAAAGCCTTTATCAGATTTGCCAGAAATAATCTTTCAGCAATTAAGAGTGAGCTTGAAGCAAATGATGCTGAGGAATCAGATATTCTCAGCTATGAAGTTGATAATATAACTCAAGAGAATAATCTTACTAACATTGATATGAACATTGTATTCAAGTTGCTGGAAAATGAAAGCAAATTAATGATGGATTTCGTTCACAGGGGGGCCGGCTATCTAGGTCAGGTGCTGGTTAATCTCTCTTTATTATTGAACCCTGAAGTAATTATTATCTCCGGGAAAATTGTAAATTATCCCGAATTTATGCAGGTTGTTAAGCGCAGTTTTTATTCAGCGGATATCAGCCTGCTGGATGTGGTAACTGAAAACATGACCATCTGCTGTTCTTCTTTTGATGAAAATGCTGAGTCAACTGCTGGAGCAGTATATTCTTTCTATAAAATGGGCCTTTTACCTGAAGTTCGGGTGGAGTCGAAACTTGATATTGATAATATCTTTGAAATAGATTGAGGTATTGAGTTGACGAATAATCATCAGGTATTTTATAGTTTTAATGCAAGCAAGTTTTTAATTCTAATATCTTTATATCTATTCTGCAATAATTATGAGATAAAAAATATATCCCCTGGCTGCTAAGCAATACCAGGGGGGCTTTATGGGTATTTGTCTTTTGTGGGCTTTTATTTAAGCTGTCATGCTCTTGATAAACCAGAGGTTCTTGCTGTAAAAGGCGACATGGTCTTCCAGCTCGGCTACCACTTCGAAATCGCCATCTTCATCGGCTTGATTTCTAATTCTGGTTGCCAGGGACTTCATTTCTTTCAGATCGGCTTCTACAGCATTAATAACCTCATCGTAGGTAAATCTTTTTGCCGGCAGTTCTTCTATGGTGGCATTATCGAGATAATCATTCATCTTAACCAGCGGCATTTCACCCTTCATTTTCATGATCTCGGCAATGTCATCGAACATGACAAAGAATTCATCATATAATTTCTCGGTGTACTCGTGAAGCTGGAAGAATTCCCGCCCCTCAACATTCCAGTGCAGATTGTGTAATTTGGTGTTGAGGACTGCCAGATTTGATAAGTAAGATTGCAGATTTTCATAATTTTTCATAGCTATCTCCTCCAGATAATTTTGAGTTTATTTTTGCTTATCAGTAATTATTACTGACCATTAATATAATACCTTAAATATCTTCTCTTGTCAAGAACAATTCTTAATAAGGGCTGGCTTTTATCAGGATTCAAATTTTGAAGCGGCCTGGAATATAATCGCGAATACTGTAAAGAAGAACTGCAGAATCTAGCCGATCTCTTTCCTGGAAATAAGGGTTTCCTGGAAAACATGGAGAGGTTTTATGATTTGCTGGGCTTTAAAGAAGAGATAGTGATCAAAAGCACTGATCTTCCCCGATTAACCCTGCAGACCTTAGAAAATGTCAATTCACAGACCAATCCCAGAAAACCATCTGCCCGGGAAGTTAAGGAGCTCTTTTGCAGGGCTTTTAAAATCAAAGAATAATATTGAATTTGGACTTGAATAGAGAAAAACAGGCTTAAATGAAGATTTTCTTATACTTATCTTAAATGATTAGCTTGTAATATTTACTAAGGTTGGCGGGCAAACTATTTTTCAGGAAAACAATTTTTCAGGGGGAACAATCATCAGAAAATTCATATTAGATAGACAGGACACACAAAGGTTCTGGCACGTAAACCAAATATTTGGCTGCTTTTGCGAAATTTATTCACTGGTCATTATCCTTTACTTGCTGAAAAAGTGTGGGTGATGTGTCTGAAAATTTCATTTTCAGGCATTTTTTCAAAGTATATAAGGGTTTAGCTTAGATCAAATCTATAAATATAAACCAGAGATTTGCAGGGCTATAATAAAAAAGGAAAGCACTGTTTTAAGACATTGCCCTAAAAAAGGCCGCAGTGCAATTCATCCCGGTAAATTATTGAAGAAAAATGTTGAGCGAAAAAGTTGAATCAGGCACAGGTCAAAGTTTCTGAAAGTAAAATTTCAACCGACAATTCTAAAGTGAAGATTATATAATAGATATACCGGACTGCTATTATTTTTGACGGCGCCCGGAAAAGGCAGCTACCAGCAGCAAAAAGGAAAGTCCAAGGAGAGCTCCTGCCCAGCGGGGCAGTCTGAAACCCTCTTCCTCTCCTCTGCTATAAAGAGCACGATGACCGTAGTTATCCCGGGCTTCAATCTTATCCCATTCTACTCCTTCGGGAAGCTCCATTGCCCCCTGGCGGTCTGTTCTACCCTCATGGATCAGCTCATCCTCATAATAAACCTTGATGTCAACCTGGATTGCTGGAGTGCCGTCATCAAAACCGGCATTGACCTTGCCCTCTGAAACTCCCTCTATCAGCAGCTCGTGAGCTTGAACCGGAGCAGAAGCAAAGAAAGGTGCCAGAATAACCGGCAGGATAAGCATCATAATCAGCACAGGGAATAATCTTGCAGCCGGCTTGTTCAAACCTTTAGTTTGCAGAGCAGCAGTTTTTGCTGTTCCCTGCCTGAGATTCTGGAAAATATTCAGGATAGAATTAACTCGAAGTTTAAACAAAAGCTTCAATATATAATTATAATAATTATTTTTAAAGATAAAATTAAACAAAATCCAGTAACTCTTCATAGATAAACACCCTCTTTCCTTTCAACAAAATCATAACAACCGCAGCTGTTAAAATCCCCTCTGCCAGAATTATCGGCAGATGAACGGCAGTGAGGGATAAGCCAACTCCGGCAGGAAAACCTGAATAATAGAGGGCCAGAGAAGCCCCTGCAATTTTAACCAGAGTAGCAGCTGCAGCCGCTAAAAAGGCCAGATACTTATGCCAGGATTGTCTGAAAATCTGACTTTTTCTGAGCTGAAAAAGATAATGAGCTGCCAGAGCAGCCAGGGCAAAATTTGCCGCATTCATCCCCAGAGTGGAAAAACCGCCATGATTGAAAAGCAGAAGCTGCATAATCAAAGAAACGATCACCGCGATTACAGAGAGTGGCCCCAGCAGAATGCCAGCCAGTCCCACGAAAGAAAAATGTACGGTGGTTGGACCCACCGGGATATTGAGCAGTGATGATACAAAAAGAGCAGCAGTCACCATACTGATCCGGGGCACCAGGGCAGAAAATTTTTCCCGGTCCTGCCTGTTTTTCAAGCTATAAACTGCCAGAGCCGCTGACAGCGCAAAGCCGGCAGCTACAACTTCAGGTTCAAGCAAACCATCTGCAATATGCATAATATCTCCTCATCTAGATCTCTACTTTAATTCCGTAATACGTCAGGTAATTAACTCTCTTCATACAAACTGAAATCATGCTGTGACAGGTAGCCGCTCGGACTCTAATAGTCAGCAGCTCGGGCTGTGACAGCCAGCATCTCAGACTGTAACAGCCAGAATCTCGAGCTGTAACAGCTGAATCTCAGGCTGTGACGGCTAGCAGCATCTAGCAGCATTGAGCAAAATTATCATCAGTGTATAGAAAGCAGGTAGTTTAAAAAAGTGGTTAAAGCAGGTGGTTAAAGCAGGTGCTCTTCGGAAAGCAAAGTTCAGCTGCAGGGCTGCTGAAACACTTGCTTCGCAGCGTTGCTGAAACACTTGTTTAGCAGCACCGCTGAAACACTTCCTATAACACTTCCTAAACACTTCCCGTTGAAATGCTTTTATAACACCTATTTTAAAATAGTGCTACTGTGCTACTTTATTTATTTCTGTATTAAAGCAATTATTCCTTTATTTTTTTGAGATTATTTTTAGCTAATTTAACAATTAATATTTAAAAAGAAGGATTTTAACCTCTGATAAAGAATAGTTATATAGCACGAAAATAATTATTATGCTACTTAATGTTGCTTTATGTTGTACTGCTATCTGTAAAACCCAAAATCCTAGGAGGCTAACTAGATGACAAAAGCTGACGCAAATTCCCGGCAAAAAATTTCCCGGTGCCTGATAATATTCACCCTGACTGCTCTCCTGCTGCTGACCGCTATTCTGCTAACTTTCACCAGCGTCTCTGCCCATTATCTCTGGATTGAAGCACCCTTAACTGTCGAGACAGGAGAGGAGGCTGGTTTTGAAATTTACTGGGGACATCTGGACGATGACCCTGCCGATATGACAACTACCGGGGTTTCAGTTTATCTGCAATCTCCGGCTGGACTGATTTCCGAACTGGATTATCAAAACAGGGATAATTTTCTGGAGGGTAAATTTTATTCCCGGCAATCCGGGGTTCAGCAGCTGATTGTGCGCAGACCTGCCGGTGTTTATCAGCTCTCTCTGAATCAGTTCACCGCCAGATCTCTCACTCTTGCGGCAGAG
>PUNF01000035.1 GCA_003552525.1 Clostridia bacterium
CTTCGTCCGCCTGCCGGCCGATACCGAGGCGCGACCAGTCTCCCATTTCAAATTCCGAACCCAGGGCATGCAGTTCAGAGACCCTCTCCCCGTCTACCCACAGGCGGGCTTTTTCTTCTTCGGCATCGACGGTCAGGGCCACCTGGTACCAGGTCTCCGCGGTGAGCGCGGATTCGGATTCATCGAAATCGTGCTTCGTGCCACCTGTATCGACGAGGCGTCCCCACAAATGACCGTCTTCGGAGACCCAGATTCCCACGGTCTTGTCCTCGGGGTCTTCAGAGAATACGTCGCCCTCCGCGGCCGCGTGTATCAGGCCCGGGTTGCCCGACGGTAGGTCCTTATAGCGCGCCCAGAGCACGATGCTGAAGGAATCCGGCTGGGGCAAATCTTCTTCTACGATCAGATGGGGCGACGTGTCGTCGTTCTCGTCCCCGGGAAAGTCCATGTAGCCGGTGCGCCCGGGGAACGCGCCTTCGTGATCCCGGGGTTCGGCACCCACGATTGCGGCGTCGAAACCATTCGCCACGTCCCGGGCCCAGGCATCTTCGCCCTCATCATCCTGGGAGATATCGTCGGTGTCCATGGTCCAGTGCGCGACGAGGTCGTTGAAGTACAGGTTGAACACGCCCTCGGTCTCAAGGGGGTCGTCGTCTTCGAGGGTCACTACCGATCCCTCCGAATCGAGGGCGGTGAAATGCCACCGCGTCGCATCCCCCTCGGACCAGTCCGATTCCTCGAGGTAAAGGAGGAGTCGATCGCTGAAGTCCAGTCTCCAAAGCGACGTGCCATCCTCATCTTCTTCGAAGGTCGCGCTCACGAATACGGTCTCCGTGCCGGGATTCACGACGTCTTTATCGTCGCGCCCGAGCGTCGATGCCTCGAGCACAACCTCCTCATCGCCGTTGGTCACCCGATATAATGCGAATTCGAGCTCCTCTACCGCGCCCGTGGCCCGAATCTCCACGGCGTCCTCGCGTGCGACCAAATCGCCATCCTCGGTTTCCAGCGACAACGTAGGCGACTCACTTGCCAGTACCGGCATTCCCAATATTCCCACGAGAAAAATCGTCAATGTCACGAAGGTCAGCCATCGTACTCTTTCGATCAAGTCCCGGGCACCCCCCAATGGTTCATGTTCCTGCAGCCGGATATCTGCAACGCTCCCAGGCCCGGCCCAATGTGGACCATACGTGCGAAGCGCAAATCCCCGCCATACGGCGGGGCCATCCGTCCCGTCTTCAATACTCGGGCGGAAAGGGTCGTACTGCTTCCTGTAGTGTACGGTTTTCTGCCCGGGAGGGGGCAAATCCTCCCGGGCACGGCGGGATCCGTTTACGAGCATGTTTCAACAGCCCATTCCGGGCAATCCCCCCGTTTCGAACGGGACCCCGGGGCGACCTTACCCTTGCCCGCGGCGGAAGGGCTCGTGCGCACCGATGATGCGGTCAGCGCTGGATACGGGCCTGCTCTTCACGCAGTTCGCGGACGCGATAAGCCTTCATGATGTCCGAGCGGGTAATGATGCCCACCAGCCCGCCACCTTCCATGACGAACAGGCGACCGATGTCCTCTTCGGAGAGTTTCTTGAAAGCGGAAAACAGGTCTTCGCCCGGGTGGACGGAAATCAATTCCCGCGACATGATCTCCCCGACGCGCATCGTGTCGGGTGGGATGTCGGGAAGGGACCGGATATCGCCCAGCGTCACGCACCCGACCAGGTTGCCCCCCTCATCCAGGACCGGGTAGCCGGAGTGGGTCTCCTGCATCATGCGATCCATCAGTTCCTGGACGGTCATGTCCACCTTGATCGTGGCCACCTCTCGGGTCATGAGGTCCCTGACGCGAAAATCGGAGAACACGTCGCGCAACACGTTCGCCTGGTATTCCTGCGAAGCCCCGATGTAAATGAAGAAGGCGATCAGCACCAGGATGAGGTTGCCGATGAGGAATCCGAAGAGGCCGAACAGCAGGGCAAACGCCCGCCCGAAAGCCGTGGCGATCTGCGTCGCGCGCAGGTAGGACGTCCGCCGCGCCAGCGCCGAGCGCAGGATCCGGCCACCATCGGACGGGAAGGCCGGGATCATGTTGAACGCCGCGAGGAAGATGTTCATGTACCCGACGTAGTAGATCACCAGCCGCATATCCGCCGGCAGCCCCGTCGCCGCGGGGCGCACCACAAAAAGCAGCAAAAGGCCGAGGACCAGGCTCAAAGCCGGGCCGGCGAAGGCCATCCACAACTCGTCTCGCTCGTCGGTGGCCTCCTCGATCTCGGCGACACCGCCGAGCAACATCAGCGTGATGGCGTGAATCTCCATGCCCTGTCGCATGGCCACCACCGAGTGGGCCAGTTCGTGCAGGGCCACGCTGGTGAACAGGAGGACCGCGAGCACGAATCCCAGGGTGAAGGGATGGGCGGCGAGAAGGCCCGCCTCGACACCGGCCATCTCCGAGATCACCCCGATGTTATTGCCGATGACCACGGCCAGGAACGGCAACACCACGAGAAAACTCACGTGTAAACGGATGGGAATGCCCATCACGTGCATAATGGTTACGGAACTTTTGAACAAGTGTACCACCTCATCCGCACGTATGCGGGGGATTTCCCGCCCCGGAGCCAATCGCCCCGGGGTCGGACAGCTTGATCATACCCGGGAATCCGGTCGCACAACCGCAGCCTCGTCCTAGCGATCCATTTCCGAAAGGCGCGGCGGCCGCCGATGATCTTTGCGTAACACGCTGTAAGGTAGATAGAGCGAAACGATCCAGTTGGGGTCCACGACCTCGGTGATCTTGAGATCTCCCGCGACGCTGCAAAGCATGTAGGCGTCTACCCGGGAACACCCGTAGAGCGAGACGAGCCGAGCCACCATGTTCCGCACGGCGGACCGCGTGGCGACCATGAGGTCATCGGCCACGCCCATCGTGGCGAAGTATCCGGCCGTGTCCGCGCTCGGCGTGAGAGCGCCCGGGGGCGTTTCGAACTCGGGTGTGGCGATCGGGTGGTCCTTCAAGACGTCGAAGCGGCACGTGATTCCCAAGGGCCCCTCGATGGCGGACACACACACCTCGCCGTCACCCTGGGCAAGGTGGCCATCACCGATGGAGAACAGGCCACCCGCGACTTCCACCGGGAGGTAGAGGGTCGAGCCGGCCGTGAGATGTCGCGCATCCATGTTCCCCCCGACGTGCCGGGGCGGCATGGGCTCCAGATCGCCCTCGACATCGGCAGCCACGCCCATGGTGCCGGCGAACGGCGCCAGCGGGACGCGGGCGAAGTCATCCATGTACGCGTAGTTCGGATCGCACACCTGCCAGATCCGAAGCGTTGGATCGGGGAACTCGTCGGGCAAGACCCCAAGATCCGGCAGGATGGCCGTCCAACCCCATCCCCGATGCTGCACATCGAGGATGTCCACCACCAGGGTATCCCCGGGTTCCGCCCCCTCCACATAAAGGGGTCCGGCCAGCGGATAGAATCCGCCCCAGTCCAGCCTGGCCAGGTCGGCACTCGTCGAGTCCGGGGTGATCTGAAGATCGGCCGCATCCCGGGTCTCATAGTACACGCTATCCCCGGCCGATACGGCTAATGCCGGTTCCAGGTCCCGGTTCCAGCGCCGATGGACCCGCTCGTTTGGAAACAGGTGAAGCTTCGCCATCTCATGCACGCACCTTTCTCACGGTGATTTTTCCGTTACCCCGGTGTGGGTACATCGCGTCGCCTAGTATCCCAGGTCCTCGGGAACGAGTACCACCAGCATGTCCGTATCCGAGGGTGCCCGCTCCATGATTACCGTGATCGCGCATATGGTGGTCGAGGGCGCACACTCCACGCAATACCCCGCCTTGGCGCACGGTTTATCGAGGCCCAGCCGCATGGCGTTGATGGGCCCGGCGATCCGCTTGCTGCGCTCGAGGGCTTCCGGGATATCGTGGGCAATCTTGTTCGCGCCGGCCACCACGATCACGCGCTGCGGACCGAACACCATCGCCGCCACCCGGTTCCCGGTCCCGTCGATATTCACCAGCTCGCCTTCGAGGGTGAGGGCATTGGTACTGGTGAGCAGCACGTCCGAAGTCAGCTGCCCGAGCCGCTGGCGGCGAACCTCTTCCGCCGAGGCGTCCGGCAACCAGTGTTCGATTACCTCGTTGCCGCGCGCCGAAAGGCGCCGGACCAGGTCGAGCTCCCGCACCGTAACCGTGCCGGGGATCCCGACGCGATCTTTTGCACCGATCGCGGCCAGTATCTGTTCCGCGGCGTCTTCCCTATCTTCCGCGACGATGGTCGAGAACCCGCGCTCCTGCAGTGAGCGGGCCGCTTTCTCGCAACGCAACCGATAAAACTGATCCCGGGGCCATTGGTACTCTGACATCAGTTCGCCTCCCTTTTCCATTCCATTGTTCTTCGCATTCTCCCGGTACGGGGCACACTCCTCTGCCCAGCGATGGCGTTCACTACGGCCAAAACGGGCATAGGCTCGTGCGACTAGGATTCCCCGCCGGACACATTCTCACCCCGCCAGCGAAGCACTCTCCGCATGAGGGCATCCACGGCAAAAGCGACCAGCATGGGCAGCAGTGTGCTCGTGACGATCTGGTATTGCACGCCGTCCCCGGCCTGGCCGGTGGAGGGAATGACCGCCTTGAGCGGCTCGACACCCAAACCGTAACCGACCGCCTGCCCCGCGAGATAGAGTACGACGAAAAGCTTCAACCCCCGGGCGTAGGGGTATCCGCGCAGGGCGTGTATGAGCCAAAGCGTGACCGCCACGGTCACCGCAATATGCCAAAGGATCGCAGCGGTGGGGATGTTATCCAAGACTTGATCGCTCTCTTTCCGAAAACCACGCCTCGCCGAGGCGTCACCCGTTGCCCCGACCGCCAGCCACCTTTTCCACCCGCGGGATGCACCGTCCTCCAGGCGCGGTGCCTATCGACTACGATACGCCGTGACGGTGGATGGCATGTTTCCATGGTAGAACGATTCTCGAAAACACGCGCCATCCCTCTCTCCCCCTTGCGCCCCGGGTAACCCAACCAACGCGATCGCCTCCCGTGATACCGCTTTTCCGAAGCCGCCGGGCGCCCACAATAGACCGCCATGGATCGAAACGGGGTGGACATTGGCACGTGAGCCTGCATAATGGAGCTGATACGCTGTGGTGTGGCCGCCGACCATGAAGGCATGTTCGGGTGGAGAGCGCACAACATGGCCCCCGAACGCGAAAAAACACCAGACCGGAGGCGCTACGATCTTGTCCCACGAAGCCAAGCCGGACACCCCGTCGCTGAAAATCCTGATCGCAATACTCACCCTGCCGTTTCTGGCGATGAGCCTCAATCACGATGGTTTCCTGTCCCTGCTGCCGCTGGTGCGGGAGGAGTTCGCCCTGACCCGGACACAGGTGGGCACCTATTCTACCGCCTTCTTTCTCGGGGCCGCCGGGCTCGCCATATTCACCGGCGCCCTGGTGGACCGACTCGGTTCGAAACGTGGAATCCTGATCGGGCTCGCCGCCATGAGTATCGCGGTATACTCCTACGGGATCACCACCTCCTTCAACAGGTTGCTGGTCATGGCCGCGCTCGGGGGCGTGGGTTTCGGGCTCATCACGCCCTCGATCAACAAGAGCGTCCTCACCCTGGTGCCCCCGCGCCAACGCGCATTGAGCCTCGGGATCATGCACTCGGGCGTCGGCGTGGGCGGTTTCGTGGGCGCAAGCCTGTTGCCCATAATCGGTGCGCAGATCGGGTGGCGGATAACCGTCCAGGGTACCGCCGTCGTTGCGCTGGCCGTCGCATTCCTCATCCTGCTCACCTTCGATGACCGCTCGAAAGTCTCTCCACCCTCGCAGAAGCTCGGCTTTTCCGACTTGCTGACAGAGGTAAAGGGACTCCTGCGGGACTTTCGCCTGCTGTGCGTATATCTGCTTGCCTCCCTTTTCGCCATCGTCGCCATCGCCACCGTCGCCCACTACGTGATCTTTCTGACCGGGGACCTCGGCCTGGATCCGCGGGCGGCCGGGCTCGGGCTCGGAATACTGCACATCGGCGGGCTGGTGGGGCGACCGGTGTGGGGCTGGTTATCGGATTCGGTATTCGGGGGCGAACGCACCGGCGCGATGCTCCTGGTCGGGTTCGTGATGGGAGGCCTCCACCTTCTCACCGCCGCGGCCATTTACGCGACGCAGCCTTCCCTCGTCGTACTGTACGGGCTGTCTCTCCTCGTCGGACTCTCCGTGCTCGGCTGGTTTTCGGTGGTCTTCGTGGCCGTCGGGGAAATGGCGGGGCGCGAGCGGGCCGGCGTGGCGACGGGCCTGGCCCTCCTCTTCACCCGGGTCGGGATGCTGATCGGCCCACCCGCCTTCGGCTACCTCGCCGACGCGAGTGGGGATTACCGGCTCAGCTGGCTGATCTTCGGCAGTCTCAGCATCCTGGGTGCGCTGCTGTTCTCTTTGCACCGCGCGCGACGGGCACCCGCTGCGGGCGAAGCCCGCGAGATTTCGTGACGACACCCATGTCGATCCCAGCGGATCCCCGGTGTCCCGTGCCAAGTCGATCCGCCGGCTAGGCCCCGGGATCCACGGATCGAAGCGGACGCGCCACGACCAGGACGACCCCCAGGACGAGGAAGAGTATCCCCGATACCACCAGGGTCATCGGCGTGCCCCCGTAGGTGGTTACCCCTCCGAAGACGAGGGGCCCGGCGATGAGCCCCAGGGGGTTAATCGTCTGACGAAGTCCCATGACCATACCCTGCGAATCCGAGGGCGCATGCTCGGACATGAGGCTCATGCTCACCGGCATGACAAACGCCGGTGTGACGCCGAACAGCGCCGCCCCCAAAAGCGACATGGCGAGAGTCTCAAAGAGCGCCATGGTGAGCAGGCCCACAGCGCCGGTGGAAAAGGCGATAAATAGCAGGGCCTGCGGCCCGATG
Source organism: Clostridia bacterium (assembly GCA_003552525.1). Lineage (GTDB taxonomy): Bacteria > Bacillota > Sulfobacillia > SLMV01 > SLMV01 > CSSED11-154. Next base: position 6,944 of record PUNF01000035.1, read on the forward strand.
GAGTCGAGGATTCGCCCCATGAAGGGCCGTAGGACCAGTGACATCACCGAGATCATGGCGATGATCAGCCCGATGTGAAAGGCCGAGTGCCCGATCTCCTCCAAAAAGATCGGGAGAAAACTCGTGCGGAGTGTGAGCACCATCAGGACCACCATGCTGACGAGCAGCGCGATCTGAAAGACCCGATGCCGCATAAGCTGGATGCTCTGCACCAACGTCTCGGCAAGCTGTTCCCGCATGCGGCTGCCGAATCTCCAGATGTCCGACTCGGGCCGTTTCAATTCTTCCACCCGCAGGGACGCCATGGCGACGGTTGCGGAGAACGCCATGCTGGCCAAAAATGCCGGGGAGAACCCCACCACGTCCTTGAGCAAGCCCGCGAGGGGTGGACCCACGAGAAACCCTATGGGCGGACCAGAGAAGAAGATGGCGAAATTGCGTGCCCGGTGGGCGTCGCTACTCATGGTGGCCACGTAGGCCTGGCATGACACCAGGACCAGTATATGCCCGAGCCCGGCGAGCAATTGGCTAAACGTCACCACGGCCAGGGAGGGCATCGTGGACAGGATCGCGGTCGCGACACCGAGGCAAAGCGCGCCGGAGACCATGACCCCGCGGTATCCGAGCGCATCGGTGGCCAGGCCACCGGGCAGCGCAACCACCAGGGGCAAGAACGAAAACGACGCGGTGATGACGCCCACGACCCCGGCCGACGCCCCAATATTTTCGAGGTAAAGGGGCACCAATTGGCGCATCATGATCATGGACGTCACGTGTAGCACCACGATTCCCGTCATGGTCAGAAGCTGGCGATCATTTTCGAAAAACGTACGCAAACGCTTCATGTGAACCCCATCACGTCCAAGCCATCGGTATTATCGCGTGTCCATTTCTCGAATCGGGCACCGGATACGCATTGCGCCGGCCGGGCGGATCATGGGCCATGGCGCACGCCTCCTCAACAATGATCGCGGGGGGCGGCATTCCCCGCCCGCGCTCCCGGGCCGTCACCGCAGCATGTTCCACGCACACGAAGCTTATCCTATATCGGAGTGCCGAGACAGTGCAAAGTAGCCCCCGAGAGCTGCGTACTCCTTTGGACACAAAACCCGACGTGGTCTATAACCTCGCCGACGGCGCGGGTTAAATCTCGCCCCGGTTACGCATTATTCGCCCTAAATCCCGTGCACCGTTTCGATTTGCGAGTAGGGCACAAACGGGAGGTTCAGCCAACTCAAAGGGCATACCGGGTACACCAAGAATAAGGGGCGCCGATGGGCACCGACGCTCCGTATACCACCATCGCTTCGGGGATGCGTGCGATTGCGACCCGACACCGCGCGAGTCGGCGCACGGGCACTGCCGAGCAGCCTACCGCGAGGCGCACTGCCACCCGAAAGAATCGTGGGCCGCGCGGGCCCGCGGCCCCTACTTGGTGCACGTCGGTACAGTCTTATTCATCCACCTCCACTGCGCGGTCGTACATGATCCATCGCCCAGACACGAATCGATAGGTGACCATCAAGGTATAGTCTCCGGCGAGATCCGACCAGTGGCTCGGGTGAGAACCTTGGTTTCCGGGCTGATGACCCGAAGGACATAATCCTCGTCTTCCTCGAGCAAGATCGGCCCATCGCGGGGAACCAGGTACAGTCCCCCGGGACGCTCCTCGTGGAAGGCATCGACGTGGTATGCCGCCAGGTCCTCAGACGCAATTTCGGCCAGGTACTCCAGCAGCGTTCGCTTGTCGTCGAAATCCTCCACGCGTTCGAAGGGTTCGAGTCCATCGTCGAACGTATCCTGCAGCAAACGATCCTCGAAATCCCCTTCCAGGCGTACGGCATCGCTCGGTCTATGCACGCCGCGATCCAGGGTGTCCATCAGCACGCCGACATGTTCCTGGATTTTCCTTCGTACCCGGTAGGAACCGTCCACTTCCTCGTACAAGACGGTCACGATCCGCTCGCCGGGATGCCCCTCGATGGTCTCGATTGTGCATCGCAGCGTTCAATCTTCCCCATCATTTGAGACTTCCTGCGTCCAGTGTGCCCCGGCGGTGATCGGTGCGCGAATGATCTCCACCTTCCCGTGCGCATCGCAGGGCGCGACTTCTGCCTCCATCTCGCGGATGATCACGTCGGACTGCACCCGGTATCGGAGGGAGAATACGCCGGTTTGGTTTGCTCACCTGTCCCAAGATCGGGATCCTCATAGGATGCCCCTTCGACCCGGTATACCATCTCTTCCTCTCGACGCACGATCTCCTCCTCCGTCATCTCGTGCATATCCTCCGTCGCATGCAGATATCACCAGCGATAATGCTCGTAGCGGGGAAGGAGATCCTCGGCCTCGACGGGGGCGGCGGCGAGAACCGTCCCCGAACCGAGAATCACCAGGAGCAGGCCGATCGCGCATACCGGTAGGAGCCTCGGTGGGACTAAGTCCTTTCCCATCGCACGCATATCTGCACATCACCTCTTGCCTAATTCTTGGAGACCTGGATGCATCGGGCTCCCCACGCGTCGAACCCGAGGCCTACCTCGGGACGGCTTCACGACCAATGAGGAGATGCCATAGAGTAGAAGGCGAGCGGAATGGAGAGGGTCATGAATACAAAGCGATTCCACATCGGACTTTTCTGCCTGGTGACCAGCCTTTACTGGTTTTCGCTTTATGCCTACGTGCCTACCCTGCCCGGGTACGCGACTTCGCTCGGGGCCACCCACCGGATGGTGGGACTGATCCTCGGATCCTACGGATTCACGCAGATGCTACTGCGCATCCCCCTGGGCATCTTCTCCGACAGGATCAACCGGCGGCGCCCCTTCGTGACCGCGGGCCTGGCCATCGCCGTCGTCGGGGCCCTGGGCATGTGGCTGTATCCGAGCCCGAACATGCTGCTGGTTTTTCGCGCGCTGACCGGCGTCGCGGCGGCGACGTGGGTCGTGTATGCCGTACTGTTTTCCAGCTATTTCCCACCGGAAGAGGCTCCCCGCGCTATCGGCTATCTCAGCGCATTCAACGCCATCGGGCAAATGACCGCCATGATGCTCGGGGGAAGCGCTGCCGAGCAGTTCGGGCGGGCGGCCCCGTTCCTGGTGGCCATGGCCGGCGGCACCCTGGGATTGGTCCTCTCGCTCGCCGTACTGGAACGGAGAACGGAACGGGAGCCGACCCCGCTGAACGAATCCCTATCCGTAGGCCGCGACCGGGGACTGCTGCTGGTCTCTTTCCTGGCCATCCTGGCACAGCTGATTACGTTTGCCACCGTCTACGGGTTTACCCCCATCGCCGCCGAGCGCATCGGGGCGAGTGCCTTCGGACTGGGCCTGCTTACGACCATCACCACGCTACCCCGGGTGGTGGCAGCTGCCCTCAGTGGCTCGTTCTTTGCACAACATTTCGGGGAGCGGCGAACGCTGGCGGGCGCGTTCGCGGTCCTGGCCGCATCCTGCCTCGTGATCCCCTTCATCACATCACTGCCCTGGCTGTATGTCAGCCAGGCGATCGGGGGGTTTGCCACCGGGTTGATCCTCCCGCTATTGATGGGCCTGAGCATTAAGTCGGTGCGCGAAGACAGGCGGGCTTCCGCCATGGGCTTCTTCCAGGCCATCTACGGTCTGGGGATGGTCGCGGGCCCGGTGTTCACTGGCACCATCAGCGATGTCTTCAGCCTCTCGTGGGGATTCTGGTTAGTCGGTGGCGTCGGCCTCTTCGGGGCGATCGTCACCCGGTTACTGTGGTGGTGGGGATTTGCACCCGCGAAGACCGGCTAACGCCGACCGGGTGGATCGAGTATATGGATGCTCGATCAGACCGAAGCGTCCCGGTCGCGCTTCAGTTCACATCATTCGCCCAAAGGCCCTCCCGGGTGCGTTATGCGCATGGCCCATCCCCATCAACCCGGACGGACCATGCGCGCTCATCGATTCCAGCTTACCCCGGGATCCAGCGCGGGTCGATCGCCCACGGCGATCCAAAACGGGCGGGGTCACCCGCATTACTTCCCGGTCATTCTCTGCTGCCACTCGGCCTTTGCGCGGGCCCACACTTCCGTACCCGACTGCTGCGCTTCCTCGAGGATGGTCTGCTCATTGCCGCCGACGAAGCGATGGTCGTCTACGAGAACGCGTCCGCCCACCATGGTCAATGCGACATCATCGGCCGCGCCGAAGTGCACCAGGTTCGAAAGCACGTTCTCCCTCACCCGCGGCGTATACCGGGCACGGGCATAGTTGACCATGACCACGTCGGCGACTTTCCCTTCCTCGAGAGACCCGACGACGTCATCGATACCGAGGGCACGTGCACCGTTGATGGTCGCCATCTCGACGACCGTGGCGGGATCCGGTACGGTCGGATCCTTGACCCGCAGCCGCCAGACGATCCCCGCCGTCTTGATCACCTCGAGCATGTCATAGAACATGTTGTCCGAACCCAATCCCACGTTGATGCCCGCCTCGATCATGTCCGATACCGGGGCGATATGTGCCCGCTTCGCATTGATCTGGGGGTTGTGGGAAATCGAGCACCCGTTTCTCGCCAGGGCGGCAATATCCGCATCCTCCAGGAAGATGGCATGCGCGCCGATGAAATCCGGCCCCAGGAACCCGGCCTTTTCCATGACCGGGCCCGGCAGATCTCCCCAGGCCTCCAGCGATTGCTTGGGCTCTTTTTCGTTTTGCGACAGGTGTATGGTCACGCCGACGCCGAGGCGATCCGCCTCTTTGCGCGTGGCCCGTAGAAGCTCCGGCGATACCGTATCGATGGTCTGTGGACCCAGCAGGCATCGGATGCGGCCATCCTCGCGACCGTGCATGCTCTCCACCAGATCCACCGCCTCCTGTAGCCCCCGCATGCCGCGTTCCATGGCGTATTCGTAGCGCCCTTCATCGCGAAGCACCGCGATATCGGCATCCCGGAAGCCCTGGTGCAGGAAGGCCCGAATGCCCGTTTCGATCGCGGCCTCGCCCACCCGGAGCATGTGCGCACCACTGTCGGCCACGGTGGTGATACCCGACTTTAGCATCTCCACGTACGCCAGTCGCGACGATACATAGCAGTCGTCGCCGGTCATGTTGTCCCGGATGCTTCCCATCACGCCCCAGATGGCATCCCAGTTGCTGACATCCTCGGCCCGACCACGGCACGAAAGCGCCACGGAGTGGCTATGCGTGTTGATGAAACCGGGAAACAGCACCTTATCCTTGGCATCGATAACCCTGTCAGCGGTGGCCGCGTACTTCTCCTTGAGTTCCCGCGCGTCTCCAATCTCGATGATCCGATCCTCGTCGACGTACATGGCGGCGTCGTGGAGAATATCCCGGTCCGCATTCATCGTCACGATGGTGGCATTGTCAAACAATACACCCATGATCACATCATCCCCTTCCCGTCCGTTTCCGAACGCCCGCTCCTTCATCCCGGGAAGCAATGACCCCGGGCATACCCGTGTTCCCCGCACCCTCCACCACGCACGCGTCACGCATGGTACGGGCGGCCTATGCCAGGATCCTCGGGACCTCTTCCGTCCAACCGAAACGGTCCTCGAGATTGCCCCTCTGTATGCCGACCAGGGTCTCGTAGAGCCTGGTCGTGAGCGGGCCCGTGCGACCCGCGCTGATCTTGAGTTGCATGTCGCCCCACCGGAGTTCCCCGATCGGGGAGATCACGGCGGCCGTTCCCACACCGAACGCCTCCTGCAATCCACCCGCTTCGCAGGCATCGGCGATTTCCGCGAGCGGGATACGCCGCACCTGTGCGTCAACCCCCCATTCCTCGAGCAGATGTAGCACCGAATCCCGGGTCACGCCCGGGAGGATCGTACCGGTCAGAGGGGGCGTCACGACGGTATCCCCGATGCGGAAGAACACGTTCATCGCCCCCACCTCCTCCACGTACCGTTTCTCTCGCCCATCCAGCCAGAGCACCTGGTCGTATCCCAGCTCGGATGCGCGGGCTTCGGCCTGGAGGCAGC
>PUNF01000170.1 GCA_003552525.1 Clostridia bacterium
GCAGCATCCGCAGGGCGACGATTGCGACCAGCAACATCAGTATCTGGCCAACGAACGTTCCCGCAAGGAAGCTCCCGACAGCGTTGAACACACTCAGCAATCCAGCAGCCGACAACGTTCCAATAATCACCGATGGGCCACCGACGACCACCGCGATGAACGCCTCGATAAGGAACGCACTACCGCGGTCAGGCGTGATCGAGCCGAGTGCGGGTGCGTACAGCGCACCGGTCAGCCCGGCGAGCCCGGAGCCAATCCCAAATGTGGCGATGTACATGCGATCAGTATCGATTCCCATTGCGCGGGCGGTTTCTGGATCTTCGATCGTTGCGCGTGCTTTGATACCGAATTCGGTGCGTGTAAACAGCACATAGAGGCCGACAAGCATTAGCACAGCTACCACTGGCAGGAAGATACTCCGGTAAATCGACGAGGTGTAGGGTCCGTAGGCGACGTTTCCCATCGGCGTCGAGATGCTATCAAGACTCGATCCGAAGGTGATCAACAGCAGTTGGCCGATAACGAGGGCAAGACCCCACGTGGCAACCATCGAATCCAACAACCGATCATAGAAGTGCCGGACGATGGTGCGCTCTACAATAATACCGAATAGTACCGTAATCGCCACGCCAGCAATCATTGCAACCGGCAGAGGAATGCCGGCATGAAAGACGAGTGCGGTTCCGTAGACGCCCACGAGAATGAACTCCCCGTGAGCGAGGTTGATGACACCCATCATCCCAAAGATGATTGCCAGTCCGACCGTCGCCAGCACGATAAACGCGAAGCTATTGAAAAACTGGAACATGAGCGCCAACAGCCCATAGAGTGCTGTTGTGTCGACTACCATTGGTCACCTCCTGTGGGATGTCGAACTGTTCGTGGTCTGTGTGTCATTAGATATCGTAGACGTCACCGGGTTCGTACTGCGTGTTCATCGACTCTTCGCGGAGATCACAGCCAGCACCGCCTTCGACCTCCTCACGGAGGAACGTCGGCTCGATGGCCTCTTGATTGCTAAAGCTGATCTCGTGGTTGTCGTCAGCGTGAGCAACGCGCATCTGATGGGTCACGTGGTGGGTCGCACCATCCAGCGTGATTTCACCCGACGGTGCACTGATGTCGACGCCCTCTTCGAGCACTTCGATAACGGCGTCTTGGTCGAACGTGCCGGCTTCCTCGACGGCATCGCGCCACATGTACACTGAAAAGTAGTTGTTCTGGGCTTCCTGATTGAGGTAGTTGGCGTCCTCGAAGCGGTCATAGAAGTCGTCGACGAAGCTTTCGCCGCGCTCGTCGCCGAGTTCTTCCATGTAGCTCACACCCGCATACACATCAGTGAGCGCCGGTGGGTCGTACCGTCGGTGCTCGTAGCCCTGTGCGAGCGTGGTCGACGTCCCAATTGGGATCATCAGATCGTTGGCAGCACGCTGGTCGTAGAAGTTCTCGTGGTTGTTCCCAACGAGCATCGACATAATGAAATCCGGATCTTCGTCCTGAATCCGGTTGATAACCGACGAGAAGTCAGTTTCATCCAGCGGGATGTACTCTTCGCCGACGATGTTGTAGTCGTTTTCTTTGGCGAGTACGTTGACCCAGTCGCCCGAAAGCTGGCCGAAGTTGTAGTCGGCAGCAATAATGTAGATGTCCTCGCCGTACTCGTCTGCGAGATACGGGGTGACGATACCGAGCTGCTGGCGGGCGGTCGCTCCCACGGGGAAGATCGTATCGTCACAGACGCCGCCTTCGTACTGGGTCGTATAGAAGTACAGCTGGTCGTTGTCGTTGATGATTGGGCGAATCGCCTCACGAGTCGCACTGGAGTAGCCGGCCCACAGCGCGTCGATCTCGTCTTGGAGAATCAGCCGCTCGGTCAACTCTTGGTAACGCTGGTTGTCCGACTGTGGGTCGGGGTCGATGTACTCGACTTCTTCACCGAGAATACCACCCTCCTCGTTGATCTCGTCGATTGCCATCTTCGTTGCCTGCCACTTGGAAGTGCCGTTGAGTTGGAATTCACCCGAGCGATCTTCGAGAATACCAACCGTTGGGCCGTCGCTGCCACCGCCGGTACAGCCTGCAAGCGAGATACCGAGGCCGGTCCCCGCAGCAGCCAGCACGGAGCGACGGGAGACGTTTGGATTATTCATTGAAGATCACCCACTGTTTTGTTGTAATTGTGTGCGTTTCCAACCTGGTCAGCCGTTTTGGTCGTTGTTCGTCGACTCATTTTCGACAAAGCGCCGAACTGGTGTCATATACATAAATGTTTTCAGTCAGTTCAAGGTAATAAAATATATTCTGGATGTGGCTGAAAGGTGTATGAATATCCTTATATTTTAACGATATTTCTATTTTTATGTACATACCCCCAAGTTAGGTTGTTTAATACGTTTTTTAGACCGATGCAGTGTACAAATATAATAAACGAGGTCTTTGCTCGAATTTGTGGGAAATTTCACGATTTGTGGTCGACTCAACACAGTAATCCGGCACCGAAACGACAGTTATAAGTAAAACAGTTCAATCGGGAGCCGGTCGACAGGCGAGTCAATGGCTCGCGCGGTCTACGATGTTGAGGTTCAACACTGCGGGATGCGCATAGGCAGTCGCTTGGAACCTCTCGGTTCAATTTGTAAACATCAGACTGCTATTCAATGTAAATTAGTACACAGTATATCTAGATCCATCATTTGTCCATTTTTGTGCCGGTATAACGCACCGATATTTCGTAAATATCCATTTACTCAATGAGATATGCACTAAAAGAAAGGCTTTTACTACCGTTGTCCGACTACAGAA
>PUNF01000204.1 GCA_003552525.1 Clostridia bacterium
CGGGCCCCGATCCACCAGGGTGACGTTGAAGCGGCGGTGGGGGTCAACTTCCACGATGGATCCGAGCAGTATGGTGGCCCAACGTCCCAGGCTCAGGTGTTCCCTGCCGCCCGATCGATGTCCCACTTCATCCGTCGCACTGATGACGTACTCCATGCGAAGTTCCCCTTCACGGGTGGAAGTTCCCTGGATGCGGCTCGAACGCCAGTGTTCATCCTGTAGCCCTCGATACTCGATCTCGAGTACGGGTTCTAGGGGCTCGGGGAGGGGGATTCTCGCCGAGAAGGAAAGGGCGGATTCCGCGGCCACGGGTGCCTTCCGCCACCCTTCCTCTCCGTACATGCGGTAATGCAGACCAACCTCGGCTCCCCTGGACAACTCGCGGAAGCTCCACGATACGTGGATCGTTCCCGGTGTTTCGCGGTCATCGCGATCGACCTCGATCAGGGGGGGATCGTACCAGGCGGCCTCCTGCTCCATGCTGTGTACAGATCGCGAGATCTCGCCGATCCGCTCGCGAAGCAGGCCGGTCTCCTGGTAGAACTGCTTGGGCAGTGTGTCGACGGCCCGGGAGACTCCTCGCAAGCTGATGACCATGTGCAGGTTGGTGACCAATAGCGCGATGATCACCAGGATGATCCAAAGGGGCAGTTGCCCGGGTTTGCCTTGGTTTTGCACGCTCCGCACTCCCTCCGGATTGAAAATATCCTTTTTTGCACCCGGAGTCGACGGCCGATTCGAGAAAAGGTTCCCGAAAGAGCGGATTTGACAAAGAGGTGAACCGATATTATGCTTTGAATGAGCGCTCATTCAGGAGGTGAGGCATGGAGGATAGACGTGAACAGATTCGACATGGAGCGGTCGAGGTCATGGCCGCCCACGGCTACCATCAGGCCACGACGCGAATGATCGCCGAGGCCGCCGGGGTGGCGGTGGGCACCCTGTATAACTACTTCGGTTCGAAGGACGAGATCTTAGCCTACATCGTGGAGGTAGAACGCTCGCGCCGATTGCGCATGTTACACCGGCTGTTGGAGTCCGGTGGAACGCCTCGCGAGATCCTCGAAAGGTTCCTCAAGATGCATTTTACACAGGTCGTCGAAGATCCCGTTACCGTGCGGGTCGTGATGCGAGAATTTCGCTTCACCGAGGCCGAGGAGTCCGAGCCGCTTCGGTCGTACTTCACCGATATCCCGAATGCGCTCGCACGGATCGTGGGTGCCGAGTACGATCCGGAGGTGGCCCGCGTACGGGGGACGGCCCTACTCGGTGCCGTACAGGCGAATACCCTCGATATGCTGATGCTGGGGGACCTCAAAGAGGGGGATATCGGGATCATCGTCGAGGGGCTCGTTGACCTTTTCCTGCCAAGGGCGTAAGGTCGGCGCGACAGGTCGTCGACCGCCGGGAATGATTTTGCATCGTAGTGAGTGAACGCTCAGTCAATACGGAGGTGGAATGTGTGCCGACGGCAATATTGATCGGGTTGGCCGTGGCTTTGGTCGCGTACTCCTGGTCCCAGGATAAGGCCAGGACGCGTCGGGGTATCGGCATGGCAAAGAGGCAGTTGCTCGGGACCGTCGGGCAGATCGGCGCGATCCTCGCATTGGTCGGATGGGTGTTGGCGATGATCCCGGAGTCTTACATCCGCGCCGTGATGGGGGGAAGTAGCGCGTTCTTGAGCACGGTGTACGGGGCCGTGATCGGGACCGTAACGATCCTACCGGCCTTCGTCGCCTTTCCGCTGGCGGCGTCGCTCATCGAACGCGGTGCGCACGTGATTGCCGTGGCAGCCTTCGTCACGACGCTCACCATGGTGGGATTCGCAACCTTTCCCATCGAGGTCCGTCACTTCGGCATGCGTTTTGCCCTGTTACGCAATGCGGCGAGCTTCGTAGCGGCGCTGCTGATCGCCCTGGGGATGGTGATTTTGTTGTGATTACGCTGCTAAAGACCTATCGATTACAGGCCGTCACCGTGCTGGTCTATCTGGGCACCCTATATCTCGCTCCGGAGAGGTTTTCGGTGGCTGTGGCAAATACCTGGATGTACGTCCGGGAGATGCTCGAGATCTTACCCGCCGTGTTTGTTCTGTCCGGATTATTAACGGTATGGGTCCCTCCCGAGGCGATCATGCAACACTTCGGCGTTGGATCTGGCCTGCGGGGGAAACTGGCCTCTGTTTTGGTGGGTTCGGTGTCGGCCGGTCCCATCTACGCCGCCTTCCCACTGACGCAGTCGCTGGTGAAAAAGGGGGCGAGCATATCCAACGCGGTGATCATCATTAGCGCCTGGGCGGTGGTGAAGATCCCGATGCTGATTGTCGAGGGTCGCTTTCTCGGGGTGGAGTTCTTGATGGCACGCTACCTCTTCACCATCCCGGCCATCTTGCTGGTGGGTCTGTTCGTAGCGTCTCGGGTTACCGCTGATGAGATCCCGGCCGCCGAGGGTACCGGTGACCGGGGGGCCCGGGGGATCGAAGCGGATCGCGTCGAGGCCATACTCCCGGGGGCTCAGTGCGGTGCCTGTGGCTATCCTGGCTGTCGTGCCTTTGCGCATGCTTTGGTATCGGGTGTTGCCGGGGCGGAAGAATGTGTCTTACTGGAGTCGGATATGGCAGATGAAGTAAAGCGCGCGTCGGGGCGAGTAGCGTCCGATATTGTGGGTAAAAAGGGATGGTCCTTGAAGGGTTTGCAGCAGGATGGGCCACCCGTCCTCTCGTAAAGGTAAAGCATGCCCAAAACCTAGACGGAGGGATACAGATGGCCCGACATCAGCTTACCATTGAC
>PUNF01000064.1 GCA_003552525.1 Clostridia bacterium
CCACGAAGAGGCGGGGTATTTCCAGGTCACCATTAACCTGGGCATTTTTTAGGGCCACGTCAATATAGTCAGCTTCACCGTTTACCCTCAAAGAGGTCAAACCGCATAAAAGTGCATTTCTAACATTGTTGTAGGCTCTGATAGTTCTTTCGGCGGGTAATTCAAACATAGATTGGTGAGTAGGATCGGGAATCATGTTCCCTGGATGAGCATGCATATCCCAGAGACCGGGTAAAATATATTTTTTTTGAAGGTCAATTACATCACCTTCAACCTGCCCAGGAAATAGATCATCCAAAATATCTTCAATCCGTCCGTCCTTAATCACTATTGTTCCATGCCTAATCCTGTCCTTTTGAAGGCTATCAATTATGAAGCAGTTCGTCAGATAGAGCAAATCATCACGCCCAACTTATTTTATTTTAGTGAGGCTTCTGTCAGAAGAGTTAACATTGACTCCCAATAATCAATTCTCATGAAATTTTGTTTTACTAAATATAACATTATCACGTAATTGTGTCAAAATTAATTTAAGACGATTATTTAAACTATTAATCATAACAATTGATCTCGTGTTATGATTAATAGTTTTATTTATGCTTTTCACAAGAAATAATAATGGTTGAGTAAGCACGTCTTACTCTCTTATCATTTCTTGAATTCTTTTTCCCGGGGATACATGTATGCTCTCTTGCTTTGTTTAATTCCCATTCTTATATAGGTTTCCAGCAATTTAATTCCTGAATGAATTGAATATACGGCAGGAACATTATACTTTTGTTCAATCTCAAGCGCTATATCATCAAGTGAACCACAACCTAGAACTACAACATCTACAGAGTGTTGATCAATCATTTCTTCAACTAAACCAAAAGCTCGTTTAAAAACTTTCTCCTTATTTTTTAAATCAAGCACAGGGATATCCAGGGATTTAATACAAGCCAGCTTAGAAGCTACCCCAAGACTTCGTGCTGACCGCCAACATGCCGCAATAGAATTATCAACAGGCTTAATTACACCATAACGCTCACCTAGCGGTTGCGCCAATATAAGAGCTGCTTCCCCAGCTCCCACCACCGGAATCGAGGCCAATTCCTTGGCTGCTGATAGTGCAGGGTTGGCAAAACAACCGATTAACATACCGTCATAACTCTGATCGGATTCTTTTACGATTCTTAAAATATCTTCCCCGGCAAAACAAACATCATACTCTGATTCAATTGAAACTGGTCCCCTTGTAGAGTTTTCCAGATCGATTATAGTATCGCTGTCTTTTACCTGGTTTAAAACACTTAATACCATATCATCCCAGGTTCCTGTAGCCACCGAAGAAATAAACTTCACTTTCACTGTCAACTACCTCCCTGCTTATTTGCGGGCGAAGCTATTTAACTTAGCTCCGCCCGCTTTTGTTTACTCAATTATTGCAGCTTTTACAAGTGAAATTAAGGCTTAGTTTTAGTCAGTGCGGTGTATCCGTTCATATCTCCAGAGATAATCTGGTTCATTAACAAAGCCTGCAATATCATCCCTGGTTGCTGCCATGTAATTCTGCTCAACCAGGTGATAATAAGCAACCTCTTCCTGGGCTAATTCCACAGCTTCCCGGTAAAGCTCTCTTCTCTGCTCTTCATCAACCATGTACCTGGTTTCTTCGACTATTTCATCAACTCTTTCGTTGCTGTAATTGGTCCAGTTAATAATCGTGCCGGTTTCATGGAACAGGAAGAATACGTAAAATGGATCGTCAACATAGGCGCCGTAGTCGCGGATAAAAGCTTCTTGCTCTTTATTGGCCATTTTTTCAGCAAAAACAGATGCAGATTGCTTGTCAATGGAAACATCAACCCCGATTTGCTCGAAAGAATCTCTAACCAGAATAGCAATTTCTTCTGCTACCGGCCAACCACTTTGGATCGCCAGGTTAAAAGATAGTTCATCCGGACTATAGCCAGCTTCTTCAATTAGTTCGGCAGCTTTATCCATATCGGTGTCATAAAAGTCAAAGTCATCGAGGCCATAAGGTTCGTAAAATGCTGAAAGACTGGACATTGGGCCAACACCTTTATTCGCTTCACCGCGGAACACACCATCTACGATTGAATCATAAGGAATAGCGTAAGCTAAAGCTTGTCTGAGTTTAATATCATCGAAAGGTTCATGCTCAAAGTTTACACCCAGGACGAACTGATCAGTACTGGGAATGGAAAGGATACTTACGCCAGGTTCTCCCTCCAATTCAAACAATTCTTCCGGGCTCAATTCGGCAGCAATATCAATCGAACCTTCTTGCAGCATCAAGCTGCGGGTAGTAGAATCTTCCACCACCCGTAATATAATCCTGTCAAAATAAGGGTGATCTTCATCGGCAGCCCAGTGATCCTGGTTTTTAGCTAAAACCATTTGCTCTCCTCGATCCCAGCTTTCAACGTAATACGGGCCGCTTCCTGCATAATTACGAGCCAGCCATTCAGTCGCCCATGGGTCAGCTTCAGTGGCATTTTCTTTCATTACTTCACTGTCATAAACACCGGTACATTGATCCCTGAGTAAGGGAAGGAACAGGGGAGCTGGTTGATCAAACTCTATTGTAAGCTCGTAATCTCCATCTAAAGAAACTTGATCCATATCAAAAACACCGGCAGTATTAAAAACCCAAGCCTCACTGGCGGCAAGCCCAAAAGCACGCTCAAACTTGTAGTAAATGTCTTCTGCGGTAATTGGGTTCCCAGTTTC
>PUNF01000146.1 GCA_003552525.1 Clostridia bacterium
ACACCGGTATTGGCTTCGAAATCGCCCGCGGCCTGGCGCTTCGGCAATTCCGGGTCGTCCTCGCCTGCCGCGACCTCTCGAAGGCCGAGACCGCCGCCGCGACCATGCGAGCAGAGAGCGACACCCCCGTCGAGGTGTTGTCCCTGGACCTCGCATCATTTCGGTCAATCCGGGCCTTTGCCGCCCAATATAGACGGCTGTTCAGCCGCGCTGACCTTCTCATCAACAACGCCGGGATCTTCTCCGACCGCCTCGCCTACACGGAGGAGGGATTCGAGGCAAACATGGGCGTCAACCACCTGGGGACGTACCTGCTCAGCCGCTGTATGATTCCCGCATTGGCCACATCGGAGCAAGCGCGCATGGTGACGATTGGCTCTCGAGCCGGATTGTACGGTCGCATCGATTGGCAGAGACCGTTTTGCGGCCCGCCCGGATTTCGCGGATACGCGGCGTCCAAGCTGGCCCAGGCCTGGATGACCATCCACCTCGCGGAGGAACTGCGCGGACGGAATATCCGCGTAAATGGGGTGTTCCCCGGGCGCGCGGCGACCAATATCTGGCGTGGAAATAGTCCCATGATGAGACTGGTGCGGCCACTGATGCTTCGGTTCTCCCAATCCCCCGCGGCCTGTGCCGACGTGGGTTTGCGCGTCGCCTTGACGCCGGACGCGGAGATACAAAGCGGAATGATCTACGATGCCAAGGGACCCGTCACGGGAAACGAGCGGCTGCATGATGTCGCGGGGCGCCAACGCCTTCTGTGTTTAACGCGATCGGTCGTGGGCTGCTGATCAACAGGATTCACAGCCGGAACACCCAACGGAAATCCGTTTCTGCGGCTCGCGGGAACCCTCTTGACGACAGCGCCATGCCACCCATGGTTGCCCCCGTTCCATTTCGTAGACACGGCATCCCCCCTCCGTGCACGCTCCTCACGATAACCGAGGCCGATCGTGGGAGACCCCCTCGGGCACGGCCGCAGAGCCGGTGGTGCTGTCGAGGCGCGCCAGCACACCCGCTCTCAATCGGAAACCCCCTTGCCACGGATCTCCCGGGGGGCAAGGGGGCGCATGCACGGCAACGGTGCCGGGGGAAGCTTGCAACTAGTATGCCGTCCAACCCGCATCAGCAGTGATCACTGCGCCATTGATAATACTCGCATCATCCGAGGCAAGAAACAGCGCAACCCTGGCAATCTCCTCGGCATCGGCGATCCTCGGGTTCAGGTTGTGACCCGCTGTCGCCTTCTCCATCCCAAGCGAATCGGGGTTATCAATCGTATCGGCAATGTTCGTCTCGACAGCGCCGGGGGCGATGGCATTGCAGCGGATGCCAGAATCGGCATACTGGAAAGCGACGTTCCTGGTCAATCCGACCACGGCGTGCTTAGAAGCCGTATAGGCGGCGCCGGCCCTGGATCCACGAAGTCCACCAATGGACGCGATGTTGATGATCACGCCTGCCTTCTTTTCCAGGAAGATATTCAACGCTTTGCGTGTGCCCCGCATGACACCGGTGGTATTGACGGCAAGGACCTTCTCCCATAGCTCGTCGGTCAGGTTATGCGCCGGCACGAAGTTATCCATGATCCCCGCATTGTTCACCAGGATATCCAGCGTTCCATAGTGCGCAACGGCCGTATCCATCAGATGCTGAATGTCCTTCTCTTCCGAAACGTTGGTAGCCACAGCGATGGCCGTTGCACCACCCTGCTCGAGCTCGGCGGCAACCGCTTCGGCACGTTCGGCGTTAATGTCAGAGACAACAACCCCGGCCCCTTCGCGCGCGAAGACCGTGGCAATCGCCTGTCCCATTCCCGAAGCGGCCCCGGTTACAACGGCAATTTTGCCTTGGAGTTTCATACGATAAACCCCTCCCCATCCCGTGCAATCGATTACATGACTAACAAGGTTATTTCCGAATAGGCGGATCATGAAACGGCTACCTCTTCGGAATCATGCGAACGGGCAACATCGCGACGTCTGCGCCCGGGCGCGCACAGAAACCGGGGAGTTCGGTCCGTTCGGCGGTATCCAGAGCGGAGTTCATACCAAAAGGGAGCAGCGGAGGATACGCAAACCCCACCACGTTCGTCCCCTCCGCCTTTCGGTGCCCGCGAATCACGTCAGAATCAAGCCCGATCCCGCGTTCCACGGTGAAATAGACCCGCACGACACGACTGGACCCGTCATCTTCCCCCTACTTGCGCGGGTGACCGAGATTGACGACACAGAAAAGCCTCGTCTTCCTGTGTCTTCCCTTCATCAATTGTTCCCGCCCTCGGGTACAGCCTTTTGGAGCGAGATGAAGGGAAATATCGCACGCATTCCGCCGGCGCACGATCCCGTTTTATCATCGAAACCTCGACGCCACCAAACCTTGCCTGCTGGCCTTATATGCACCACCTCGATCCGGGGACACATCGCTTGTCCATGGCGAAACCTCCACGAGATCGGGAACGTCGAACCAGCTTGAAGTAGGATTGTTGCAGACGCCGCTCTATGAACTCCTCTTCGAGTTGACTTGGAGAAGAGCCGGGCGGGCACCGATTGCTTGGTGCCGACACCGACATGGGCAAATCATCCAGAAAGGTACTTCAAATCCCTAGGTGATTGCCCCCTGATGCGGTGCACCCTCTGCCTACCCGTCCTTCGTATTGTTCGCGCCTTGGGGTCCACACATGATTCGCGCCGCCACATGCTTCCGAGGTTTTCTCCAGAGCCC
>PUNF01000150.1 GCA_003552525.1 Clostridia bacterium
CAAGGACTTGCTGCAGCTGATCTCGGACCGGACCGAAGTCCACTTGACTCGCCGCGGTATTACCCAGATGGAAACCTACGACCTCGCGCGGATCCGGGAAGAATATGGGGTCGAACCTCCCATGCTCATTGACGTAAAGGGCCTGATGGGTGACTCCTCGGACACCATACCCGGCGTGCCGGGGATCGGAGAGAAGACGGCGCTGAAGCTGGTCAAAAACATCGGCAAGGTGGAGCAAGTGCTGGCGGAACCAGAGCGCGCCGGCGGAAAGGTGATCCCCGAGCGCCTCAGAGAACACGTCGATGCTGTGCGCGTAAGCCGAACGCTCGCGGAGATACATACCGACATTCCCCTTGACCTGGACGTGCAGGATCTCGATACGCCCACCCCCGATGCTGATGTGCTCGCCGACACGCTTAGCGTGCTTGGCTTTACCCAGATTTTGAAGCGGCTGGACTTACGCGGGCGGGGTTGCGACCTTGAGCCGATTCCCGTCGAACAGGTGGAGGAGGGCCGCGGGCTTCCCCCGGGAGGAGTGGACCCTGGGGATGTTCATCTGTCCCTCGATTACGGGTGGGACGGCGAGAATGTCTCCCACATCGCCATCGCACAGGACGCGACCAAAGGTCTTCTGTTCGAAGCTGAAAGCCACGATCTTCGCAGCCTTGTCCGCGAGCTGGTAGGTCGAAAAGATATCAAGATTGCAGGACACGCTCTCGGTCGAATCCTGGCGTGGGCCCATGTGGACCACCCCGAGGCATCCCTCTTCGATGCGGAGCTGGCGGCCTATCTTTTGGATCCGGCTCGATCTTCCTATCCACTGGAAGATCTCGCGCCGAGGTATCTCGAAACCTCCGCACTCTCCGCGCAAGACCACGAAGATGCCCCGCGGGATCGAGTAGGATTGCGTTTGCTCGTCCTTCGTCAACTGCCGGAGAAACTCTGGACTGAGATGAAAGCCTTGGGCCTCGATTCGCCATTGTTCACCGATATAGAAATGCCCTTGGTGCCCATCCTTGCGCGCATGAAGATCCACGGGATCATTGTCGATCCGGACGTGTTGATACAGCAGGATGAAGCACTGCAAGAACGCTTGAACACGCTGCAATCGGAGATCTGGGAGTTGGCGGGCCGGGAATTCAACGTGTCGTCACCCAAACAGCTGGGGCAGGTACTCTTTGATGAACTGGAGTTGCCCGTGATCAAGCGCACGAAAACGGGCTACTCGACCGATGCCGACGTCCTCGGGCAACTGGTGCCCAAATATCCCATCGCCGGGCTGGTGCTGGAGTACCGATCCTTGGCCAAGCTTCGCGGCTACGTCTCCGGACTGTTGGATCATATCGATCCGGAGACCGGGCGCATCCACACGACTTTCCACCAGGTGGTCACCGCCACCGGTCGATTGTCGAGCGCGGACCCCAACCTGCAGAACATCCCCATACGGGAGGCAACCGGACGCAAGCTGCGCCGCGCGTTCATGGCTCCCCCCGGGAAGGTACTGGTCGCGGCGGATTATTCGCAGATCGAGCTTCGCATTCTCGCGCACTTTTCTTGCGATGAAACTTTGGTACAGGCCTTTGCGGAGAAACAGGACATCCACCGCCGGACGGCCAGCGAAGTGTTCGGGGTTGCCATGGCGGATGTGACCGCTGAGATGCGGACCGCGGCGAAGGAGGTCAACTTCGGGATTATGTATGGTATGAGCGGATTTGGCCTCTCCCAGAGCCTGCAAATCCCTCCCGATGAAGCCCAGCGATATATCGACGAGTACCTGGCAAGAATGCCGGGTGTGAAACGTTACATGGACCGGACCGTAGAGGAAGCCCGCGAACAAGGCTACGTATCGACGTTGTTTGGACGTATTCGCTATCTTCCGGATCTCCACCATCGTGTATATCATCGCCGAAGACTCGCGGAACGCATGGCACTGAACACCCCGATCCAGGGGACGGCGGCAGATATCATTAAGAAGGCGATGGTGGATCTGGAGGTGTCATCAGGAGAGCAGGACGAACTGTTGCTTCTACAGGTGCATGACGAGCTGATCTGGGAAGTGCCGGAAGACCTGGCCATCTCCCTTGCAGCGCGCGTACGTGCTACCATGGAGAATACGACGGCGTTGCGCGTTCCCATGCAGGTTGATGTCAAGGTGGGGCCAAACTGGTTCGATATGCGCCCACTCGATGTGGACCAGGGCGATGCCTGAGCTCCCAGAGGTGGAGACGGTACGATGTAACCTCGCGGCTACGCTACGAGAACTTCGCGTCACCTCTGTCTGTTTTCGCCGCCGCGATATCCTTCGCCCTGATCCGCGCACCGGATCTGACGCGATCGATTTGGCCATCCGGAAGACGTGTGGTTCGCGTGTCCGTGATATCGATCGATTGGGGAAGAACCTAATCCTAAAGATGAACGGTGCTTGGGGTTGGATCGTCCACCTGGGAATGTCCGGGACACTCGTGCACGGGTGTGCGCCGCCAGAGGATGTGCACGCACACGTGGCCTGGTGGTTGGAGGATGGTTCTACCCTGGTCTTTCGTGATCCGCGGAGATTCGGCGGGTGGACGCTGGCGGAGTATGCTCCCATCCGCGAGGTACTGCGGGATCGGGTCGGCATCGATGCGCTCGACCCCGCGCTGAACCTCGCACGTTTTCGGGACTTGCTTTCTCCCAGCATAACACCCATCAAGTGTCGCCTGCTCGATCAGCGACTGGTGGCGGGGC
>PUNF01000081.1 GCA_003552525.1 Clostridia bacterium
CTGGCCTTCCCTTCTAAAGCAACTTCATCGGGAATGATGTTGTACGCCCTGCCGCCAGCGATGGTTCCAATCGTAACAACAGCGGGATTGGTCGGTTTAATCTCCCGACTCACAATATTTTGAATATAGCCAATCAACTGCCCGGCAATAGCTATGGGATCAACACCCGAATCTGGTTGGGCACCATGACAACCCTTACCTTTAATGGTGATGTCAAATCTGTCCAGACAAGCCATGATTTTACCGTAGCCCAGGCCCACACTACCAGGACCTAGTCCCTTAAAGATTCCACCAATGTGGAGGGCTAAAATCGCATCCACTTTGGGGTTCTGTAGAACTCCTGCATCGATCATGGGTTTAGCCCCACCCGGGCCTTCTTCAGCAGGCTGAAAAATCAGTTTCACATTCCCAGGTAACTGGCCTTTGTTTTCCGATAGAATTTTGGCTGCACCGAGCAGCATGGCCATGTGGGCATCGTGACCGCAGGCATGCATATTGTCATTCTTAGAAGCAAAGGGAAGACCTGTTTCTTCCTTAATAGCCAGTCCATCCATATCTGCCCGTAATGCAATAGTCGGCACATCTTTCCCCACTTCAATCAGGCCCACAATCCCAGATACGCCCACGTTTTTCTGATAGGGAATCCCCAACTCCTCTAAAATCCCTGCAACACACGAAGCAGTTTGCGGCAACTCCAGGCCAACTTCTGGTATCTGATGGAATGTTCGCCGCCACTGGACAATTTGATCCTGAATATTTTTGGCTTGGTCGCTTACCAGCATGACAACCCCCCTAACATTTATTTATTATCCAAGTGATTGTCCCAGATAACTCAAGCATCCCCACAAGACTTATGTGCACATGTTTAAGCCTGATAGAGAATTAGCGAATCTATTATTGCTGCTGACCATCGCCTTGGAATAAATAGTCCACCTTATTTTTCACAAAATCATAAAAGACGACCATTTCAATATCATTTTGGCAGTCCCTCACCAAGGTACCCCCCAGGTACATGGGAAAATCGGTACAGTCAATGCTGCCTTCTTCAAAATGTTCTGCTATCCACTCCATTACGATTTTTTTAGGGTCGATGGTCATCCTAGCTAACTCCTTTTAACTTTAGGCACTGTTAAAATTAATTGTTGTTACATTTATGTAGTATTAAGATAGATGGCGGTTATAGCATAAGCGACATCGGATGGCGCGGTCTGTAGCCATCCTGGATGCGTTGGTATGACCGCCATCTGTATAATTTAGACAGATCAACAATTAACTTTAACAGCGCCTAACTTTAATAGTGCCTTACACCAGGGCATTTTGGCATTTAGAAATAAATTGCATGATCACCACTGTGAGCACTATTGTTAATATTAAAACGCCAATCACAAAGAAAAACATCACCACAGGCACGGGCATCAACACAAATACAAACAGCCCGGCGAGTTTAATCCCTAAAAACTGCTTCCACCTGAGCTCAGCTTCTTCACCCAAAGCTTCCAACCCCTGACTTTCGCTCAATTCTTTTAGGCCCATAAAAATATGGTACACCACCACCAATGACAACAAGGTCACAGCAATAAACAGCAGTATACCGAAGATCCCCAGGGGCATATCAACGGGTTGGGTGTGTTGTTGAGGCTGATACACTGATGGTATTGACAGAAATATGAGGGGGAGATTAAATTTTTGGGCGGCCCGAAAGTGCTCACTCCGTTCCACCAGTCTGCCCAAAGCAATGGCAAATAGAATATAGCCAATAAAAGCGGGTAGAATGGTGACACCTTGTAGTCTAAAATCTAATAAAATAAGGAGAAATCCCCAGTAGAAATGTGTTAAAACACTCGCTATTGGCACACACATGAACTCCTTTCCCTTCAGATCAGTTTGGTTAAGAACACGTACTAATAATCCTCTGTATGTTCGGGTCTAAACAAAAGCCACAAAAGAAGGCTCAAGGGCCAGGATATGAGGAAGACTAAGAAAGCCACCAAACAGCCGGGTTTCCCTCGCTTTTCAGCATCATTGTGTACCCAAACAAGGCTCCAAATCAAAAGCCCGAAAAAGATCACAATAAACAACAGGGCAGCTGCTTCCATGAAAATGCCACCTTTCGATATTAAAAGCTCTACACACAGTATAAGCCATGGGGACTATTCTGTGCAAAACTTTTTTGAAACCTTGAACTTTACTTTTGATACCAAGGTGAGGTTCTATATTACATGACTGCATGCTTGATCTTGTCAACTTCGCTGTGTAAATTCTCAGCGATGTTGGCAATCTCCTGAGACGCATTTGCCAATTCTGTCATAGACGAATTTTGGTTCGTGCTAATATCATTTGTCTCTCCCATTTTTTCTTCCAAGCCTTTCATGACATCATTCAGTCTAAGTGACGTTTCATGGATGTCTGAAATCAGTTTTATGAGTGACTCGACTTTCTCTCTTCCCAGAGATACATTTTGTTCAGATGCTTTTGAATGCTCAGTTGACTTGTTAATCAATTCTACCATGTGCTCTATAGTCTTTGATATTTCTTCTGTAGACTTTTCTGTGTTAGACGATAATTTCCTGATTTCATTGGCTACAACTGCAAATCCTCTACCAGCCTCACCCGCCCTAGCCGCTTCGATTGAAGCATTTAAAGCGAGTAAATTGGTTTGCGAGGATATTGACTGAATTGTTTCAACAATGCTCTGAATGTTGCTAGATTTATCTTTTAAGTCCACA
>PUNF01000201.1 GCA_003552525.1 Clostridia bacterium
ACTGCAAATTCTGCGAGGTCTGGGACATGGCTCTCGAGTACCCGGAGGAAGTATACGCGCACGATGTTTCTCCAGAAAGGGTATTACAGCATGCGCAGGAATCCGGTGTGCAGTCAATCAGCTATGCATTCGGCGAACCGATCATATTCTACGAATACATGTCCGAAATCACTTCCCTCGCCAGCGAGGCCGGCCTACTTAATCTCGTGCATACGGCGGGTTATGTGCAGCAGGAACCCTTGAGGGAACTGCTGGGCCAAATAGATGCCGTCAACGTCGACCTAAAGAGCTTTAATGAGGCGTTCTACAAAGATGTAGTGGGAGGAGAACTGCAGCCCGTACTCGATACCCTCCGGCTCCTGCGCGAAAACGGTGTGCACATCGAAATCACCAACATCCTCATTCCCGGCCAAAATGATGACATGACCGAAATAGCTGAGATGTGTACATGGATCGCCGAAGAACTCGGATCCGACATCCCGCTGCACTTCGTTCGCTTCTACCCGCTATACAAGATGTCCGAGATCCCAAGGACCCCCGTATCCACCCTCACGGAGGCCCACGAGACCGCACAGCAGGCTGGACTGAAGTTCGTTTATATATCTCGTGTGAGTGACCACGAAGCGGAGAATACCTTCTGCCCTGCCTGTGGGGAGAAGATCATCGACAGACTCGGTTTTGTCATTGAAGAGGTCAACATGGTTGACGGTCGCTGCGCATATTGTGACGAAGAGATACCGGGGAGGTGGGAGTAATTACCCCTCCCCGGTGCGTTTACGCATGCGTTCCAGTTGCTCGAGGGCACGATCGTCCAGATTGGTAAGCCCGGCTTCCTGCGCCCATTCCATTGCTTCGATAAATTCCCCAGGATAAATGGCACGATTAATCGTATCGTAGTCATAGGCCCGATACGCCACTCGATACTGTGCCATGATATTCACATACGTGTCGGTGGACAGGTTCTCAGCCACCCATTCGACGAACTCCCGCGTGCCCGCAACGCGATTCGGCATCACCAGATGACGCACCATCAAACCACGCCGGGCGATGCCCCGCTCGTCGGTCACAAGATCTCCCACCTGCCTGTGCATTTCCACAAGCGCCGACTGCGCCTTCTCAGGATAATCATCGGCTTGCGCTTCATTGTAGCGCTGGGCCTTCTCGCCATCCATGAACTTCAGGTCGGGCAGGTAGATATCAACGATGCCGTCCAACATCTCGAGCATCTCTGGCTTCTCATAGCCACTGGTGTTATAGCATAGGGGGAGTTTCAGTCCCTCCTGTCTCGCAATGTGCACGGCAGATATGATGTGGGGCATGACGTGTGTGGGTGTAACCAGGTTGATGTTGTGGCAACCGCGAGCCTGGAGGTTGATCATCATTTCCGCCAGCCTTTGCTCGGTAATCTCCGGCCCTCTACCCTTGTGCGCCAATGGATAGTTTTGACAGAATACGCAACGCAGATTGCAGTTCGAGAAAAAGATGGTTCCGGATCCGTTGCTTCCAACCAGCGGTCGCTCCTCGCCAAAATGCGGTTGATGGCTGTACACCACCGGCTGTTCCGCTGTCCGACAAAATCCCGTTTCTCCCTCGAGCCGATTGACACCGCATTCCCTCGGACACAAGCGACACTCCGCCATCAGCCCATAAGCTTCCTCCGCCCGCTTCTCGAGCTCACCGTCCTCGTGTAAGCGGGCGTAAGCGGGGAGGTCATCGGATACCTCCTCTTTCGTGTCTGCTTCCTCCGCCCCGGGAAGCGTACAACCTTTCAGCAGGAACGCACCACCGGTCAGCCCCAGGAGGCTGGCACCACCCAGGAGGGAGATATTCTTGACGAATCGCCTGCGACTCATCGCCATCCGAACCACATCCACCCGTTGCATCCGTTATCGGTCACCCTGCCCTCATCACATACCTGTTTCAGACCCATTTTGGCACGGACAGCCCGGAAAAGGCAATCTGTCGCCAACTTTCCCCAGAACAGCACTCCCCTGAATGCGGGACCTCGGCACCCCTTTCCTCGCTCGTTTCTGCCCAACCCGAACCACGTAAATCATTAATGTTCTCCCGTCTCGCTCACGGCATCAGTCCGGCGTGAGCAGAAGTGCAAGGGTTCTTCAAGCCCCCCTGCAAAATGTCTCCTCCGCACGAGCCGCGATCCCAACGAATGCTTGGATCCCATCCCGGTTTTCTCATTGGCTCTATGCTATCGATTTGGTATGCCGAACGGGATCGATTCATGGACTGCCCAGGCCGCACAGGTGAATCCTCGGCGAACGGGCAAATGCACCCGTATCGATTCACTCGAACAAACGGGTGTGCCGCCATGCATCTATCATCGCGACACAATTCCTTTTGAGTGCACATTCTCGAACACCTCATCCAACCAGTCGAACGTAACCTGTGTCATGTACCTGGAATTTGCTACCTGGCAGTGGCCGTCTGCCCCCAACCTCGAAGGACCGGTTATCCGTTTCTTATTCGAGTGCGATATGGCTTCTAGGGAAAGCTCCTGAAGAATCTCGACACCCGCGGAATACTCGATCTCCAATTCGCCGTCCAAAAGGAGGGTCGGGCACTCTATCATCCGAGGATCGAGGTAGAACTCGCTACTAATGTCCACGAAATGCTGCATGTCCCTCGCCCCCCATTTTCTCTTGAGGCCTTCTAGCCTAGGGATCAGGTTGGAACCAAAAA
>PUNF01000007.1 GCA_003552525.1 Clostridia bacterium
ACGGCGAACAGCCCGAGGGCACGGTCGTCGTGAAGGACCGCATCGCGGACAACATGCTCCAGCAGCTGCTCACCCGGACCGATGACTACTCCGTCATCGCGACGATGAACCTGAACGGCGACTACATGTCCGACGCCGCCGGTGCGCAGATCGGTGGACTCGGGATCGCGCCCGGCGCGAACTTCGGACACGGTCGCTGTCTCGCCGAGCCGGTTCACGGCTCCGCGCCGAAGTACGCCGGCGAGGACAAGGTGAACCCGACGGCGATGATCCTCTCGGGCCGCGAGATGCTCGATTATCTCGGCTGGAAGGACGCCGCTGACCTCGTTCGCGACGCCGTCGAGGAGACCATCTCCTCGGGCAAGGTCACCTACGACCTCCACCGCCAGATCGACGGCGGCGAGAAGCTCGCGACGAGCGAGTTCGCCGACGCCGTCGTCGAGAACATCGAAAAACTCTCATAGAGAGTTTTTCGTGCGCCCAGCATAGCCCGATACTTGACATCGGCTTTTATTTGCCTCACCGAGCCACCTCACGGACGCGTTCTGTCAGGCTTGATCGCTATCTATCTCTATTGTTATTACATCGACACTTATACCGATCGAATGCCGTGTGGTATTTGGTGACAAACCACTAATGCACGAATCCGAACCGATCCACACCAGTACGCGGGTCCCGCTCGATGCACCGACCGACGAACCAACCCAGCGCTCCGCTCCGGCGGTCCCACACGACGAGGCTCCCGTCGCCGTCACGCGAATCGTTCCCGCTGCACGGGACTGAGTCGATGGCGACGCTCCCGTCCTCGTTTTTATACGTGTCCCTATTGAAACCCTCAAGTACAGGTCACCCATCCCTCCTCAGCTTTGACATCCTCCCCGCGCTGAAGCGCGAGGCTCTCTCCTCGATTCTCCGTAAAAGATACTTACCGCCTCCCGGGAAACGTATGTTATGCAGCGTCGTCAAGCCCTCCTCGGAACAACTGCTGTGTTATCCACGATCCCTGGTTGTCTTAGCCTGTCATTGTCCGATAGCTCACTTAGAGCGGTGAACGTCGAACTCTTGAACGCAACCGAGCAAAGACAGACATTCCATCTCGCGCTGGAAACGGGATCAGGTATGCTCGATTGGGAATCACACCCCGTTGACGCGGGTGTTGATGAAGCGGTCACCCTAACCCCGGATGGTGCAACCTCTCTCGTCGCCGTACACGGAGCAGTCAATGATTTTTCGGGGAGTGTCAGCAATCTGGATCCGGATGGACCAGACGGTGAATACTGTCTCCATTTTCGATTCCAGTATCCCCGTTCTATGGACGAGGACCCGCAGCTGGCACAGATCGCTGATATTCACTGCTGACCGTTGTATGGCTTGCCTACGCGTTCGCACGCTTCGGCGACTGGATGTTTTAAACGAGGATCCGTCTGAGATACACGATTTAAGCAGAAGTATATAAGCGATCGTCAGCCACGACGCCACCCGACACCGCCGTCGACGGCGCTCGTCTACCGAACCGTGAGCAGCCGCCGGAGGATGTCCCCGTACGCCGGTCGAGTGATGAGCACGCCGATGAGCACGCCGAGGATAGTGAAGATGGCGAACCCGGAGAGGTCACCGAGGCTCAACACCATGAGCGGCGACATCGCGATGATCGTCGTCGCGGCGGCCGCCCCGATAACCCAGAAGGCGCGTCTGAACCGCGAGTCGAACACCTTTCGGGATTTCACCTCACCCTCGCTCATCACCTCGTCGGCGATGATCACGAGGTCGTCCACCCCCGTACCGACCACGGCGATGAAGCCCGCGATGACCGCCAACTCGATCGGATAGCCGACGAGCGCGGCGAACCCGAGCAGCGCGTACACCTCCGCGAGCGCGGTGACGATCATCGGCAGGGCGACCTTCGGCTCGCGGTAGCGGAGGAAGACCATCCCGGCCACCGCGAAGATGGCGAACAGTCCGGTGAGCATCGAGTAGAACCGGAAGTTCTCACCCTGCGTCGGCGAGATGAACGCGGACGTCCCCTCGCCGGCGATGTCGAGTTCGGCCGGAAGCGCGCCGGCGCGCAGGTTGATCGAGACCTGCTGGGCGTCCTCGAAGGAGGTCGTGGTCAGCCGGAAGTTCCCGGAGTCGGCCCACGTTCCGCCCACCATACTTTCGGCGAGCCCGTCCTGCATTCCGAACGCGTTGACGACCTCGTCGTCGACGACGAGCAACATACACGGGTCGCTGCCCTCGTTGAGTTCGGCTTCATCCAGATCGAAATTACAGCGTGCTCCACCGGCCTCGGTGGCCACCCCGCGATCGACGATGGCATCCTGGAAGCGGTGTGCCGGGGACTGTTCGCCCTCGGGTGCCTCGTTGATGACCGAGACGGGGACGTACGGCTGGTCGTTCTCGTCACGGCTCGCGGTCCCGATATTCTCGAAGTCTTCCTGAATGAGGACCTCCTCCTCGACGCCGGTGCCATCTTCGGCGTCCGAATCGGGATAGGCGATGTCGATCTGGACCGTGCCACGCTCCTCCAGTAGGTCGATCACGTCCTGACGCCCCTCGCCGGGCACCTCGACGAGCATGAACCACTCGCCGGTGATCGACTGCACCTGCTGGACGCTCCCGCCGGAGAGGCCCGCCTCGTTGATCTTCCCGCGGATGACGCCCTCGGCGGCGTCGCGGGTCTCGGCGGTGACGC
>PUNF01000218.1 GCA_003552525.1 Clostridia bacterium
CGATCTCGGTCGCGGGGGGTGCGATGGGTGTCCGGCTGCGGCCCTTTTTGGCCGGCACGCTGTTCGGCGAGTTGCCCTGGGCGGTGTTGGGTATCCTCGCGGGGAGTTCGGTCGACCGACTCACGACGGGCGATCTCTCTGGGGCGGTCGACCCGTGGCTGCTGGCTGGGATGACCGCGCTGGCGATCCTGCTGCTTGCTGGGCCGAGCTATCGGTTTCTCGCCGACTCCCAATCGACGGTCTCGACCGCCGAGTAGCCGACCGGTTCACGACTCATCGGTCGTCGAGAGGAGTCGCTCGACGGCAGTGGTCGACGAGTCCGCGTTTTCGAGTGGCCCGTCGGTGACGAACTCGAAGCGCGCGCCGCCGGATCGGCTCTCGGTGAGGCGGATCGTCCAGCCGTGGGCCTCGGCAACCGACTCGACGATCGCCAGCCCGAAGCCGGTGCCATCGCTGCCCGAGTAGCCGTGTTCGAACACCGCCGCGCGCTCGGATTCGGGAATCCCGGGGCCGTCGTCGGCGATATAAAAGCCGTCGTCGGTCGAGCCGACCTCGACGGTTACGGTTTCGTCTGCGTGTTCCACACTATCGCCGGGTTCCGCCCGGCTGCTCGTGGAACCGTGTTCCACACTGTTCCGAAAGAGGTTCTCGAACACGTGTCGGAGTTTGCGAGCATCGCCCTCGACCGTCGGCTCGCCGTCGACGACCAGCTCCGCATCGCGCGTCTCGACACCCTCCCAGCAGTCGACCGCCAGCGAGTCGAGTGCGATCGGCTCGGTTTCCTCGACGAACGTGCCCTCACGGGCCAACACGAGCACGTCCTCGATGATCGATGCCATCCGGTCGTGGTTGGTTTCGACCGTCTCGAAATGTTCGTCCGCGCCGGTCTCCCGTGCGAGGTCGAGATGGCCTGCCGCGATGTTGAGCGGGTTCTTGAGGTCGTGGCTGGCGACGCTGGCGAACTGTTCGAGCTGCGCGTTTTGCCGTTCGAGCCGCGCTTCGTAGGCGTGGCGTTCGATCTCGTAACCCAGCCAAGTGGCAAGCGTTTTGACTGTCGACTGCTGGGCTTCCAGCACGAGCCGCTGTTCGGGCTTTTGGCCGCCGAAACAGAGCGTTCCGAACAGCTCGCCGTCGACGACGATCTGTGCGCCGACGTAACATCGCAAGCCGAACGTCTCGAAGGCCGGATCGTCAGCCCACCCCTCCTCGGGGGCGTTGCTCACGACCGTCGGCTCGTCGCTTTCGATGGTTCGTCGGCAGTAGGTTCGCTCAAGTGGGTCACTCGCGCCGGGCTGGATCGCCTCGTGGTCGCCGACCGCGGCGATAATCCGCTGGCTGTCGTCGTCGATTCGAGTTATATACCCCAGCTGAAACCCGAGATTCGCCGAGCCGATATCGAGCACCGACTGGAGTTTCGACGCCAGATCCGTGCCTTCCGTGGCGATCTCGGTGTACAGCTGTTCGAGCGTCTCGGCCGACCGCTCGATCTGTGCTTCGAGGGTTCGCCGCCGTGTGACGTCCCGCTGGATGCCGACGAACTGCTCGATACGCCCGTCGGCGTCGGTCACCGGTGTGATAATCTGGTGGGCGATATACTCCTCGCCGCCTTTCGTTTCGTTGACGACCTCCTCTTCCCACACCTCGCCGTCGAGAATCGAATCCCACAGCCGCTCATAGTAGAGTTCGTCCTGCTGGCCGGATTTGAGAATCCGTGGCGTCCGGCCGATCGCTTCGTCCCGCGAGAAGCCCGTGAGTGCCTCGAAAGCCGGATTGACGTATTTGATGGTTCCCTCGGTATCGGTGATCAGGATTGCATCGGCCGCATGCTCGACGGCGTTGTGTAGGCCGGTCGCAGTCGACTTCGGCCGCTGTTCGGCCAGTACGTCGGCCAATCGCTCGGAAAGCCGGTCGGACGGTGGTTCGTCGACCGGGACGTACTCAGTGACGCCGGCAGCCGTCGCCTCGCTGGCCAACTGCTCGGAGCCGTCGGCGACTCCCAGGACGAACGGGCCACTGAAACCCTGCTCGCGAACCTGTTCGCAGAGTTCGATCCCGTCGGTCTCGGGCAGCTCGTACCGACTCACCACGCAGTCGACCTCCGACAGCGATCCCAACAGCGACTCACCGCTCTTGAGGCCCTGAACGTCGACCGAATCACCGGCGTCTGCGAGCCGGCTGGTCTCGGCGTCGCGCCGCTGGCTGTCGCCGTCGACGTACAGCACGGTGGTCTCGGTCGACTGGGTTTCGGAGGGTGATGACCGTTCGTCCTCTGGAGTGTTCCGAGCCGAACGCTCCCTGCTCATTGTATAAACTGTCCCGAAAATAGACCCTAAACTGTAGGGGAACTTCCCACCAGATGAGAATCCTGGCCACCCGTCGTTTGGGTCGGTCTGTGTTCCTCCGCGACACTCCGGCTGTCGTGGTAGTAGTCACTGCCTAACCGACGCGTTGCATCTGATGGGTCGGCTACTCCAGCAGCGACTCGCCAGTCATCTCGGCTGGCTGGTCGAGCGCCATCAGTTCGAGCAGCGTCGGAGCCAGATCACAGAGCGCGTTGCCACCGCGGAGACTGCGACCGCCGTCGTCGCCGTCGGGCGACAGATAGATCACGGGCACAGGGTTGAACGTGTGTGCCGTGTGCGGATCGTCGGCTGTGCCCATGTCGTCGGCGTTGCCGTGGTCAG
>PUNF01000071.1 GCA_003552525.1 Clostridia bacterium
GACAGCGATACCATCGGCATGCCTCCGCCGGGATTCACCGAGCCACCGACAAAGAAAAGGTTGTCATATTCGCGACTGGTCTTCGGCGCCTTGAAGCCGCGGTTTTTGTCCTTGTCCGAAACGACACCGTATATTGAACCCCGGTTAGATCGGTACATGCGGCGGATATCTTCCGGCCACCACACGTCGCGATATACCGTGTGTTCCCTCAGGCCGGGCAGACCCATGCGCTCGAGTTTGTCGAGGATCCTCTCCTCGAAGGCAGCATATTCATCTTCTGTAAATGGCGTGTCACCGATGTGTGGTATATGGGGGAGAATCTTGATGTTCTCGTGTCCCTGTGGGGCAGTCGTAGAATCGGTGCGAGTCGTTGCAACCACGTAGATTGTTGGGTCTCTGGGCAGTTGGTATTGCGAGAAGATCGTATCAAAGTGGGATTCAGAATCAGCCGAAAAGAAGAAGTTGTGATGCGCCAGGTTCGGGTATTCGCGATCTGTCCCGAGATGCAACACGTAGCCCGAGCAACTGGGCTCGAAGGCACTGTACGCCTCAAGGGTGCTCTCGGGCTCCCCCATTACTTCCTCATAAAACGGGATTACTTCCATGTTAGAAACGAAGATATCCCCGCTATACAAAAAACCGCTGTCCGTTTCGACCGCAGTGACTCGCCCGGCTTCTTGTCGGGCACCGACTACCATCTCGTCGAACGAAAATTGGACGTCAATATCTCGGGCGAGCCGGTGAATCCCTTCGGCAAGGCGATACATCCCTCCTGGTATATACCACAGTCCGAAGGCACTCTGTATATAGGGAAGCAGGTTCAGGACAGCTGGCGCACGATAAGGAGATGAGCCAACGTACTTGACGAAAAAGTTCATGATGTCCTGCAGGTAAGGATTATGGAGATACCGTGAAACTACATCATCCATCGAAGCAAATATTTCGAAACCGCGAAGTGCGCGCATTACCCCATAGTGCCTAATCACCTCGGACATGGTGTCCAGGCCCGCATCGAAGTAGCCCGTGCGCGTCAGCTCATACATGTTTCGTCCGTACTCGAGATAGGCTCTAAGGGCGTTGACGTCATCGGCATCGACCACGTCGTTCTTCTCCTGTAAGGCAGAAAGATCGGAGAACAGGTCTACCGTGACGCCGTCCTCGAAAAATGATCGCCATTCGAGGGGAAGCTGCTGGATCTTCACGTAGTCGTGGAAATTCTTGTCGGCCCGCTGGAATAGGTCTTCAAACACATGAGGCATGGTGAGGATAGACGGGCCCAGATCAAATCGATACCCCGCGTCATCTAGTTCGTTGAGCTTTCCGCCAAAATGATTGTTCTTTTCGACAACAGTCACTGAATACCCGGCAGTCCGAAGAGATACCGCAGCTGAGAGACCACCGAGGCCTGCGCCAATTACGACGACTTCTGATTTACTGCTCATTGCATACCTCCGATTCTTCAATAGATTAAGGGAAAAAGGCGATATCGTGCACGCATCCACTTCTCGTACTCTTCCCCGAGGGCATCGATCAATTGCGATTCCTCGATTGCAATCCGTCGAACCAAAGCTCGGGGAAGAACTATCAGGCCAACAAGAAATCCCACAGCGCTGCCAAGGAACACAGGAACTCCCAGGCCGAGCAACAGTAAACCGAGGTAAAGAGGATGGCGTAGCACTCGGTAGGGACCGTGACTTACCAACTTCTGTCCATCGGCTACCTTAACGCCTCTGGTGAAATGCACTCCCAGTAAGAAAGAACACCAATACCGTAAGACGATCCCCATGGTATACATACCTAGCCCTATGATCTGCATGGCCGGGAACCAGGATGGCGGAAAACCACCTAGGCCCACAAAACGCCCGGTGACGCTGATGAGAATCGTGCCGAGGACACCGTAAAGAATGGTTCGATAGCTCTTCCTGCCATCATCCGTACCAACATCGCGCGAGGGGAAGATGCGGAATTCGAGCCACCAGAGAATGGTGACCCCCACAAACACCATATTTGCCCATGTCAGTGCCAACCAGTCAAACTGCATATCAGCGATTCACCCTCCGGAGTACGCGTCCTAATAGGGCTGGTGTTTTCAATAAGCGATGAAACCGAGAACCCACCCCGAATCGGATGCCCAGGTATGCCATCAAATCTTTGTATATATCCATCCGGAAGGGAAACCAGTTGATTTCCCTTCCGCGCATCCGCCGATGAATGGCGACGGTGCGGGTATGAGAGAAGTTCCTCAGGCCCTCGGGACCATGATATCGGCCGATTCCACTCTCTTTGACACCGCCGAATGGCAGGCTGGGGATGCCAACGTGTTTTACCGCATCATTGACGGCGCAGCTGCCGACTTCCAGGCGGTTTGCCAGCCCTCGCGCACGATTTCGGTCGCGACTCCACACGCTTGCGTTCAGCCCATAGGGGCTGTCGTTAGCCAACCGTATCGCTTCATCATCATCGGAGAAAGTCATGATCGGCATCACGGGGCCAAAGGTTTCTTCTCGCATCAGGTCCATGGTGTGATCCACATCGCAGAGAATGTAGGGTTCGAGTGCAAAAGCCCCCCCGTTCCCTTCTGATCCAACATCCCGATTTCCCGAAACGACCCGGGCGCCTCGTTCGATGGCATCGGTGATTTGCTCGA
>PUNF01000050.1 GCA_003552525.1 Clostridia bacterium
ACAGGAAGCTGGTACTGCGATACGAAGGCGTCGAGGTCGGTAGGCTGGATATGGAGTTTCTGCATGATGGCATTCCGAAGTTTTCGCGCAAGGCGGTTTGGAATAAGCCGAAATTGTCGGAACCTGCTATTGAGGCATGTGATAATTATAATGAACAATTAAAGGCTATATTATCTTCTTATAATATAGCAAGTAAAGAATGGGTAATCAGGCAATATGACCATGAGGTTCAGGGCAGCTCTGTGATTAAGCCGTTGACAGGGGTTGTCAACGACGGGCCATCCGACGCGGCGGTTATTCAGCCGAAGTTTGAATCGCAGCAAGGAGTGGCTATCGCCTGCGGAATGAATCCGAGGTACGGTGACATTGATCCTTACCGGATGGCGATTTCTGGGATAGACGAGGCGATTCGCAACCTGATTTGCGTCGGGGCCAGGTTCGATAGGATAGCGCTGCTGGACAATTTCTGCTGGGGCAATTGCGATAAGCCGCAGACGCTGGGTTCGCTGGTGCGCGCGGCAGAGGCATGCCGAGACGGTGCTCTGGGGTTCGGAGCTCCTTTTATATCCGGCAAGGACTCGCTGCATAATGAGTTCGAGGCCGAGGACGGAACGGTAATTTCGATTCCGCCGACGCTGCTTATCAGCGCGATGTCACTGGTTGACGATGTGGAAAAGTGCGTGACTATGGACCTCAAGCAGTCGGGCAATATATTGTTTGTCGTTGGTCTGACGAAAAACGAGCTTGGCGGTTCGCACTATTATAAAATAAACGGCGCAGTGGGCGCCAACGCCCCAGAGGTTGATATTGAAAAGTCGTCGGAGACCGCTCGGCGGATGTCACAGGCTATTGCCGATGGATTGGTTGTAAGCTGCCATGATTGCAGCGAGGGCGGGCTGGCGGTTGCGTTGGCGGAGATGGCTTTTGCGGGTGGACTCGGCATCGAGGCGGATTTGAAAGGCGTGCCTCGAACCGACGACTGTACCGGGACTAACCGGATATTGTTCAGCGAATCTAACTCGCGATATATTGTCGAGGTTGAGCCGGGTAATTTCGACCGCTTCGCCAAAACTATGCTTAATATGCCTTTTGGTAATATTGGCGTAGTCAGCAGCAGCGGCAAAGTCATGGTGAAAGATACGGACGGCAAGGCTGTCATTGACGAGCAAACCGATAAGCTGAAAAAAGCATGGCAGAAAACATTTGACTGGTAGTAAATAGCTGGGTTAAAAAAGATTAAGACATAAAGGACACAGATGGGTCAGGTCAGAGCGATAGTTTTAAGAGCGGCAGGGATTAACTGCGATATGGAAACCGAGTACGCGCTTCGGCTTTGCGGGGCCGAGGCGCGGCGAGTGCATGTTAATCGTTTGATAGAAAATAAATCACTGCTTGATGAATATCAAATATTGGTGGTGCCGGGCGGATTCAGCTATGGGGACGATGTGGCCGCAGGGAGGATACTGGCCAACCAGATGGTTCACCACCTGGCTGAACCGCTGCGAAAGTTTGTTGATGACGGCAAGTTAGTGCTGGGCATTTGTAACGGGTTTCAGGTGCTGGTAAAGACCGGTCTGCTGCCCGGCGGGGAATTTCAAAATAAAGTTACGCTAACTGATAACGACAGCGGCAAATTTGAGGACAGATGGGTGCCTCTGGAGGCGATGTCAGGAAAGTGCGTTTTCATAGGGCAGGGTGAAAAAATCTATCTGCCGGTCGCTCACGCCGAGGGTAAGGTGCAGGTTGCCGACAACGATGTGCTCGAGCAGCTTAAATCCGCGGATCAAATCGCGTTCAGGTATGTTGACAGCAGCGGTGGCCAGGCTGAATATCCGTATAATCCCAACGGATCTGTCGAGGGTATCTCGGGGCTGATCGATTCGACAGGACGCGTTATGGGGCTTATGCCGCATCCTGAAAGATATATTCGCCCGACACAGCATCCGCAGTGGTCGCGGCTTTCAAAACGAAGCGAAGGGGACGGACGGAAAATTTTCGCCAATGCCGTGGAATATGTGCGAAAAAATCTATTAACGCCAAGCGGGAAATAAAATCTAAAAGGCAGGAAGGTATCACAGCGTGATGAATGATCAGCAAAATCAGGAGCTTCCCTATGGCGTTATATTTGATATGGATGGCGTGCTGGTGGAATCCGAGGAGTTTATCTGTAAAGCAGCGTGCAGGATGTTCGAGGAAATTGGGCTAAGCGTCAAGTCCGATGACTTTCTGCCGTTTGTCGGGACCGGTGAAAATCGTTATATCGGCGGGGTGGCGGAAAAATACGGTTTGGATATTGACCTGGAGGCCGCTAAAAAGCGAACTTATGATATCTATCTGGATATTATCAAAGGCGCTTTACAACCGTTGCCGGGTGTTCACGAATTTATCAAAAAATGTCGTGAGATGGGCAAAAAGACTGCTATCGCATCATCAGCCGACCGTCGCAAAGTCGAGGGTAATATGTCGGAAATAGGACTTTCCAAAGAAACATTTGCCGCTGTTATCGTCGGGGAAGATGTCGTTAATAAAAAGCCGGCGCCTGATATTTTCCTACTTGCTGCTGAGCGGCTCGGACTTGAGCCCGGCCAATGTCTGGTCGTGGAAGACGCCGTAAGCGGAGTAAAGGCGGCC
>PUNF01000091.1 GCA_003552525.1 Clostridia bacterium
ATGCCCGTGAATATCCGAGCAGCAAAGCGTGCGCACGTCGTGGTCCACTTCGAGTGTGATCCCCCCTGCATCAGCGAATGGCGCGCATGAGCGCCGAAGGATCCTCCCAGCAATAGTCGGGCTCCACTGCACCGAAGTCGGGCTTGTGATCGGTCCCCCACATTGCCCACGCGGTGAGTGTGCCGGCGGCGTTTCCCGACAGGATATCCGCGGGGGCGTCCCCGATCATGATGGCTCTAGCGGGGGACGAACCCAACCCATCCAGCGCCCGCATCACGGGTTCCTTCGCCGGCTTGGGCTCGGATACCTCGTCCCAGGTCACCACCACCGGGAAGAACCCGGTCAGCCCGGCCTCGTCGAGGTGCGCCTCCGCGGAATCCCGCCCCTTCGTCGTCACGACGGCCAACGCGCACCCCCGCTCCAGGAGCAGGGAAAGAACGGGTACGATGCCTTCGCACGGCGGCGTGGGACCGATCTCTGCGTAATAGCACCGATAATACTCCACGAGTTCGTCTATACGATCGGGGTCATAGCAGGCCATGATATGCCACAGGGGGACCCCGGTATGGGATGCGATCTCCTCCTCCGAAAGCCTGATCCCCAGGCAGTCCTCAAGCGTCGCCCGGAGGGTACGGCGGATCCGCGGGGCCGAATCCACGAGCGTCCCGTCGAGGTCGAAAAGAAAGGTATCCACGTGATCGGGGATGCGTTCGCATGCGCGCCGGGTGTCGGCTGCGGCGGCATGGTCGGGGGACATTCCTTCGCTGCCTGCGCGCCTGGGCGTCATTCGGTGGACACCCGCCGGACTTCTATTCCCGCCTCCGCCAGCATGGCGTCGGAAACGGCGTCCTCGTAGCGACGGCGATACACGATGCGGCGAATACCCGCGTTGATCAGCAGTTTGGTGCAGATCAAACACGGCTTGTCGGTGCAGTAAAGTGTCGAATCATACACCGCTACCCCGTGGAATGCGGCCTGGGCGATGGCGTTCATCTCGGCGTGGCTGGTCCGCACGCAGTGTCCATCGCGCATGAGACATCCCGCCTCCGTACAATGCGCGAGTCCGCGGGGCGCACCGTTGTATCCGGTGCTGAGGATCTGGCGCTGGCGCACCAGTACCGCACCGACGGCGCGGCGCGGACAGGTGGAGCGCGTCGCGACAACATCCGCGATGTTGAGAAAGTATTCATCCCAGGAGGGCCGCTGATCCCCCGCCCCGGGGCAGGGCGCTGCACCGGTATCGCGATCGGTCATCAAATCTCCTCCACTTCCACGCTGCCCATGAAACTGCGGGCCTGGATGCGCAGGGTGCGCGCTTCGTCACCGGCACGGCGCTCCGTACGGCGCGAGGCGATCACGCCCCCGTCCTCCTGGCCGAGGAAACTGATCCCGCCGAGGACGGCGGACCCATCGTAGAGCAGGGTCACCTCCCGGGGCACCTTCACCTCGACGGAGCCCATCACCGCGGTCAGATCCAGGAGCGTCTCACCCTCGGGGATCTCGGCCGCGCGAAGGTCCATCTCGATACTGCCCATCATGGCGAAGTACGAGCCACCCTGAATCTGGAAAGGTTCGGTTCCCCCTATTTCGACGCCCCCCATGAAGGCGGTGCGCCCGCCCGGGCCCGCGGCCCGGCCGCGGAGAAGCGTCAGTCCCACCACGATCAGTACGAGTGGCCAGAACATGCGCCAGATGTACACGGTGCGGAAGGTGAATAGGTCCAGGTTGCGCCCGAGGTACACGACACCGAGGAAGAGCACAAAGCCCCCGGTAATCACGCCACCCCATGCCGGCCCGCCCGGGCCCGGCTGCAGCGATTGGCCGAGCCACAGGCCACCGAGCAGGATCGGGATCACGGGCCAATAGATCCAATACTGCGCGGGATCTTCCACGATTCCCAGGTTTCCAAGCAAAAGCAAGAGTCCCACGGTGAGGATGGCCAACCCGACGATGATTCGCCCGCTCAATGATCGCATCGCTTCCTCCTCCGGTAAATTCCATCAAGACATGGGAATATTCTACACGCCCCGCGCGGGGGTTGCCACTATGACTCCTCTGCACGGTGGGTCATTCCCGCGGCCAGGACCCAGGCAATACCGAGCATCATCACCAAATCGCCCGGGCTGAGTAGTGCCGTGCCGGGAAGCCACTGGGGACCGAGGAGCACATCACCCAGGTAGGGGAATCGGGTCGCGGGTGTCAAAGCGCGGTGGGTGGCACTCTCCCCGGCCAAAAGCAGGGCGGCCGAGGTCTCGTACCCGAGGGCGCGTAGCCGATCGACATCGACGGGCATCCCGCCGTTGGCGGCGATCACCGTCACGTTGGCCATAACCCCGAGCAGTACCACGGGCATCCCCGGGGCGCGGAGGTTGGCGAAAAGCATCGCACCCAGCAGGACGTAGGACACCAGGTGCAGGAGGAAGGCGATGCGGCCGTCCGGCGTCCATCCCAGGGACGGTCCCTGCACCAGGGCAATCTGGACGAAGAAGGCGAACACCAGGAGTTCCATTCTGCGAAACGGGTATTCCCCGAGGCTCGCCAGGGACCCGCCGCGGATCCACCCGAGGATGACGCCCACGGGGATGGCGTAAAACAGCAAGAGCCCTAGCCCCCGTCCCCGATATCCA
>PUNF01000083.1 GCA_003552525.1 Clostridia bacterium
CTGTGAAGTTTAATCCAGCCCTGCATTTAATCATCCCTTTGAGCATAATTTACAATATCCTCCACCGTCTCACTAATTAAATATTCCTGTAATTCTGGCCTTACCTCAAAAAGCTTAAAAACTAAGTGCCTTATGCGCTGTTCTATATAATGACTTAGTGTCAACTGAAGAACCTCCCCTATATAAAGTTTATCAATTTAACCACCCTCACACACTAAGTATGGTCTTTACTCTAAAGCGTCAAATATGCTCATTTGGTCTTTAAGGCTACTTGCTTTTTTGAGGTTTCTTATGGCAGCCTCATAATAAGACCTCTTAAGCTCTATACCTATAAAGTTTCTCTCGTTTCTAATAGCCTCATAACCCTCAGATCCTATACCCATAAAAGGGCTAAATATGGTCTCATTTTTATTACTCCAAAGCTTTATGCATCTCTCAATGGTTTCAAGCTGCAGGGGGCAAATATGCCTCTCGTCAGAACAGTCTCTACCCTCTGCAACATTGAGGGTATCACTCTCACGTATCCCATACCATACTGGCCTGGCCCATTCTATCCATTCTTCGTTTGTTATATCCGGCCTTATAGGAACCTTGTTTTCTCCTGGCCTTCTAAAAACCAAAATATAATCTGCCAATGCTGGCCTTAACCATGAGGAGTCTTTTTTGAGTTGATTAAATGACAGCCCCTTTGAGTGAGTTCTTATGGCCTGTGCCTGTGGACACTTATCAATACATACCTCTCCATGATAAATCCATCCCCTTTTTTGGAACTCTTGTATTGCTCCGCCCCTAAAATCTTTCATTCCTATATAGCCATCCCTGACAAGCATAGCTGGTATTTGCGCAACATGAACGCAGGCATTTCTCCCAGGCTTTGTTATTCTTAGAAGCTCGTCAATAATAAAGCCAAAGTGATTATAAAATTCTTCTTCTGTTTTAGAGTTACCAATATCCCTTTCAGTAGGGGAGTAGGTGTATAGGCTAATAAAGGGGGGAGAAAATATTGAAAGGTCAACCGATTCAGCTTCTATCTCTTTAATTCTTTCAGCGCTATCTCCAAGCATTAACTTATAACCATTACCCTCATAGTCATCATTCTCATATATCCATTTATTTTCTACTTCTTGTATTTCTTCTTTTTCAAATTCTTTTATGTTTTCGATGAGGTTTTTACTCATTACCTCAGCCTCCCTTTCCTTTCTTAAGATATTTTTAAATATGTCTTCTTCGGGGGATGAAAGAACTATATAGGCATTAACGGGATTATTTTGTCCAAACCTATAGCACCTTCTTATACACTGATAATACGATTCGTAACTATCAGAAAGGCCGACAAAAACCATATCAGAAGCATTTTGTAGGTTCATTCCAAGGCCAGCTATTTTAGGCTTGGTTATCATCACCCTGTATTTCCCGTCCTGAAACCCCTCTATTGCCTCAGCCTTCTTTTCTGCTGATTGACTACCCTCTACGAGAACAGCATCCGGAATAAGTTTTTTTAGTTCCGTGCCCTCATCGTTTAGGCCTACCCAGGCTATCCATTGCTTATCATTACTGCTAATAAGTTCTGCTGCCCTGTTTACTCTTTGGGGTAAAGTGTCTTTCCTAACCCTGGAGCGGCCTTGTATTCCTTTAAGGCCTGTCCAGAAAAGTTGACCTTCAGGAACATAATCAATCTCAACTATTTCAGGAATAATGTTTAAATTAGGCAAAATAAACCCTTCATCACTGTAACCTAAATCAGAAGGTTTTTTCACGCTCATCCCCCATGATGCAAGCCATCTGTAAAAGGGTTTAGCAGCATGCTTTTTCAATCTCCATCCGTTTTGGTCATGGACAAAAAAGGTAGCAAGCATATCATTGCGACTCATAATACCTAAAAACTCAGAATGATTAGCTACTTCCGCTATATCGTTAGGGGCCGGGGTAGCCGTGCAACATAACTTGTATTGAGCTCCAAAAAACATTTTATTTAACTTTTCCCTGGTTTTGCCTGTTAAGCCTTTCAAGATACTGCTCTCGTCTAGCACAATCGCCTCAAAGTCAGCAGGGTCAAAGTGTTCAATCATTTCATAATTTGTTATGTTTATGCCACCACTTAAATCCACGCTGGACCTCGTATAATTAACATCAATATTGATTTTTTCGGCCTCTCTAACTGTTTGCCTTGCCACAGACAAAGGGGCCACTATTAGCACCCGCTTACCTGTTAGTCTGGCCCACTCTAGCTGCATAAATGTTTTTCCCAGTCCCGTATCTGCAAATAATGCACTCCTGCCCTTACGTAATGACCACCTAACAAGGTCTTTTTGAAAATCAAAGAGCGTGCTATTTATTTTTGATGGGTCCACCTTGATACCAACGGGACTAACAATCAACTTTTTATTCTTTAAAAATTCTTCATAGGATACCGTATTAGCTATTCTATTCACGTTTATTCCCCCTTCACCTCTGCATAAAACTCCCACCATATCGTTCCATCCACGTGCTGTGTCAGGCAGGTGAATGGCCTTACTTCCCCCACCGGCTCCGCACCCTTATCCCTGACAAATTCAATGGCTTTAACCTGGGCCTCGGCATATGTAGGTGCAAAAACCCGGCCCGGCCAGTAATATCTAACGTCC
>PUNF01000190.1 GCA_003552525.1 Clostridia bacterium
CGGGGGGGTAGAGAGCCCGGGTACCCTGACGACACCCGAGGCACCCGATCTCGCCGCCACATTTGCCGCCATGCGCGACGCCGGTGACCGGGCCGCTGTGATCGAAGTGAGTTCACATTCGTTGGCCTTTCGACGTGTGGCCGGCTGTGCGTTTGACCTTGCGCTTTTTACGAACATCGCACCCGAGCATCTCGACTTCCATCGGGACATGGAAGACTACGTGGATGCCAAAGCGGCGTTATTCCGGATGCTCGATCCCGATTCCTCTGTGCACGTTCAGACGCGCGGCATTTTCAATGCCGATGATCCCATGGGGCCGAGGGTGGTCGCCGAATGCTCCGCCCCTACCCTCGGGTTCGGAATCACGTGCGGGGATATTCGAGCGATCGATTTACACCTTTCCCTGGAAGGATCCGATTTTACATTGCGTTACCCGGATGGTGGCAGCCGGAGACTGTGCCTGCGCTTGCCTGCGCGTTACAATGTGTACAATGCCATTGCGGCTGCAGCGGTAGCGGAATGCGCCGAGATTACCCGCGATGTGGTGGCACAGGCCCTCGAGGAAGCACAGCCCGTCCCCGGGAGATTTGAAGTGATCGGTGGAGAAGGTGATCCCATGGTGGTGGTGGATTTCGCCCATACTGCCGATGAGTTGGAGAATCTGCTCGAAGCAGTTCGAGGCATCACCGATGGACACGTCATCGCCGTATTTGGGTGCGGCGGGGATCGCGATCGCACGAAGCGCCCAGTGATGGCCGAAACCGTGAGTGTCAGAGCCGATTACACCATCATCACGTCGGATAACCCACGCAGTGAAGACCCCGGGGACATCGCCGCCGAGGTTGCGCGCGGCATTCGCCAGGGTAGCCCACACGAGGTCATAGTCAACAGGGAAGAGGCTATCATGCGGGCCGTCTCCTTGGCGCAACCGGGGGATGTGGTGGTGTTGGCCGGTAAAGGACACGAAACCTATCAGATATTTGCCGAGAAAACCATCGATTTTGACGATCGAGAAAAGGCCCGGCGGGCCTTGGCAATTCGGAGAAGGGGGCGGGCCCAGTGAACCTGCCCCTGCGGAGTCTCCCGTCCCCGGACGCGGTGTTGTTCACCTTGGCTGACGCGGCAAAGGCGCTAAACGTATCCGCGGATGCCTTCGATGATCCTTCGATACCGATTACCGGAGTGAGCGTAGATAGCCGGGTCGTGGAGCCGGGAGACTTGTTCGTGGCCCTGCGCGGCTCGCAGGGAGATGGGCACCAGTACCTTGAGCGTGCGGTCTCCGCCGGAGCCCATGCCGCCCTGGTGTCGGGGGACTCGAAGGCAGCGCTCCCCGGCGATTTTCCGCGCCTGGTGGTGTCCGATACCCTTTTCGCCCTAGGCGAGCTGGCACGGTGGCATCGACAGCGTTTCGAGATCCCGGTGGTTGCCATTACCGGGAGCGTGGGCAAGACCACCACCAAGGACATGACCGCCGGCGTCCTCGGGGAACTGGGAGATGTAGTCAAAAATCCAGGCAACTTCAACACCGAGATCGGTACTCCCTTCACCCTCCTGGGAGTGGCCGAACAGCACCGTGCGCTGGTCCAAGAAATCGGGATGCGAAAGCCCGGAGATGTCGCGTATCTCGCCCGTATGCTCGCGCCGGACATCGGTGTATTCACCAATCTTCGAGAATCTCACCTGGAGTTTTTCGGTAGCAAGGAGAATCTGGCCCGTTCCAAAGGGGAACTTTTCGAAGCGTTACCCGCCTCGGGATGGGCCGTGGTGAACGGAGAAGATCCGTGGGCGAAGCAGATGTTATCTCGGACATCGGCCCAGGCCGCTCGGTTTCACCCGCGCGGGCGACCGGAGGCGGAATCCGCGTTGGACGTATGGTGCGAAGAGGTGGAGGTGGATGATCGGGTAAGGGCGCAGTTTCGCCTAGTCATCGACGGTCACTCGGTGGGAACGGTGCGGTTGCCAGTGTCCGGCGTTCATCACGTGGCCAATGCACTGGCCGCCGCAACGGTGGGTACCATCCTGGGTGTTCCCGCCGCGGGAATTCTTCGCGGTCTCGAGCGCTTCGCGCCCAGTGCCATGCGGTCGGAGTGTATCGCCTGCGGCCCGGTGATGATCCTAAACGACGCGTACAACTCGAGCCCAACCTCGTGCCGGGCCGCCCTTGACATGCTCGCAAGATGGGATGTCGCCGGGGGCAGGCGCGTGGCGATTCTCGGTCCGATGCTCGAACTCGGGGCGGAAACGATACCCGGTCACCGCGCGGTGGGGCGCCACATCGGCCGGATGGACTCACCACCCGGGCTACTGATCACGGTCGATGACCTGTCGAGGCACATATCGGATGCGGCGTTGTATGCGGGATACCCAGCAGAACAATGCCATCACTTCGATGGCCTCGATGAGTTGATTGAGTCGCTTCCGACACTCGTGGCCGAAGGTGACCATATCCTGGTAAAGGCGTCCCGATCCTGTCGGTTCGAACGGCTCGTCGAAGGCCTGTGCGCCGCTTTCGGTGATCGCCGGGAGGTGAAAGAGTGATCGACGGCATCCTGGCGGCGCGGGGAGATACGGCGGGATTGGCAGCAGTATTTTTGGTCGTGACTGCTTCCACGGTATTGC
>PUNF01000020.1 GCA_003552525.1 Clostridia bacterium
CCCCGCCGACAAGCGGCTGAAGAGGAAACTTGCTGAGGCTGATAAAGCTAAAAAAGAAGCAGTAGAGAATGATAAGTCCGTCCGGGACAAAGCAGCGCAATTGTCGGCTTTGGAAACAGAATTGGAGAAATGCAGGGCAGAGCTTGGCAGAGTACACGCAAAGATAAAGAAGGGACAGGAGCTTATCCCCGTGCAGCAGAAGCTGGAACAAATAGCATGCTGGCGCAGTAAGGTGCCTGATATCAAGGCCGTCGATGAGCTCCCCGAAGGTCTGGAATCTGAATGTAAACGCCTCTCGGATTTGGTTAATGACGCCGGTGAAGATCTCCGGAAACTGAACGAAGAGAAAAAACAACTTGAGAAGGAAGTTCAAAAATTTACAGATGAACACCGGCGGCTCCTGTCATTCGCAGAAGCAATAGAAAACTGGAGCAGGAAGATCTCAGTCCATGAGAAAGAGGGCAGGGATATTGAGGAACTGGAAAGAAGTGTGCAAAAAGGCGAAGCCGAACTTGAGCGCCTGTCAAAAGGGCTTCTGGCCTCCGGATGGGATGAATCCCATTCCAGTGCTTTCCAATCTATAGTGCTGCCGGATTTGAAAAAGCGTATTCAGGATTGCGAACACCACGCTCAAAAAGTCAGAGATCTTGAGTCGGAAAGGAGCGACTTTGTGGACACCTTCACGATCAGTCCAATCTCCGGCGCCGGGATTCTTGCAGCCGGGATAACTGGAATAATTGTGTCCTGCTTTGGGGTCTGGTTTTCTTTTCCGCTGCTTTACGGTTCGGGTGCCGCTCTGATATTGCTTTCGTTGTCCGGAGCGGGATTTAATATGTACTTGAGCCGTCAAAAAGAGGCCGCTGAGAAAAATCGAAAGGCTCGGGAAGCAAAGGTGAAAGAATCACTTGAAAAGGCAAAAACGGGTAGGGACAGAGCGCGAGCAGCGGTTGAAGATGTTTTAAGGGGGGTGCCTGTAGCCGGCGCTTTCCTTGAAAAGCCCGATAACGATCTGTATCATACTGTGGAAGAGATGCAAAAAAAATTGGATGAACTCGGGGAAATGAAGAGAAAAGTGTCAAATCGCCGTATTAGGTGGCGGGAAGAGCGTGAAACCCTTGAGGAATTGACTTCCGAATTCGAAGAAGATGCATCAGAAGGTGGGGTAGCGCGGCTGAAGAAGCATTTGGAAGAAGCAGTTAAGAGCAGGGAGGAGTCAAAGAAGGCAAAGGAAAGAATAG
Source organism: Clostridia bacterium (assembly GCA_003552525.1). Classification (GTDB taxonomy): domain Bacteria; phylum Bacillota; class Sulfobacillia; order SLMV01; family SLMV01; genus CSSED11-154. Next base: position 1,239 of record PUNF01000020.1, read on the forward strand.
AGGAGATCGACGGAGAAGAATACCCGGAAGCGGAAGAAAAACATGCTGGGGCAAAGCGGCAATTGGAAGCTCTGCAAGCTAAAGTGCATGAAGCGGTTACAGATGGGTTGGAATTTGATGAGGCACTGAGTGAGGCCAGGGAGCTGCAGAATACGGTGCGCAGGATAATGGACAGCGAGAAAGAGCTGGAGGAAAACTATCCAAACCTGGAAGAGCTGAAGGCTGAAATCCGCGAACTTGAAGATGACAGAGAAAGGATGGGGCCTGGATGGGAAGAGCTTGAAAGGGCCAGAATAAGACGGGCTGAGTTGAATGATAAGTTCGCGGACATGAAGGAAAGGAAAGGGGTTCTTGAGTCAGAGGTCAAAAATGCGGGCGTCCGGATTTCAGCAGGTGAAATGGAAGGGAAGATTGAGAGTCTAAAGGAAGAGCAGGAAAGAGTTCGCACGGAAAGGGACAGGCTGGCTTTGCTAGCCAATATCCTGAAGAAGGCTGACCGGGATTTCAGGGCCAGACATCAGCCCGATGTTCTTAAGGGAGCCAGTAAATATTTCTCAAGTCTGACGGAAAATTACAGAGGGGTGACTATTATAGAGGATGAAGAGGGGGAAGAACGGCTTGCAGTGGTCGATAACAAGGGCAGGCATTTCAAAGCCGAACCCCCGCTTAGTGGTGGAACCCTGGACCAGGTATATCTTTCATTCAGACTGGCTGTAGTGGACCATCTGGATGCGAATCAGGAGCGCCTGCCTCTGGTTCTTGACGAGGCGATGATAAACTGGGATGATGACCGTATGAGGAGGGGGGCGGAGATACTCTCGAATGCTGCCGAAAACCGGCAGGTGTTTTTCTTCACCTGTCACGATTGGATAGCTGGGAGGATCTCTGAAATAGTGGGGAGTGAAGTGATTAGGCTTTAGGCGCTTAGTGGCGGTACATTGACAACAAATTGTCGATGTACGAAGATTTTTTGTTTGCCGTTTTTCTTTTTCCGTTGTCTTTTTATTAATTCTTTTTCAAGCGAAGTCTTGAAAAAGAATTAGTATCTTATTTATGATTTTCTTGTTTTATTGGCAAAAAGTTGCTGGTTGCTTGTTGCTTGTTGTTGGTAAAAAGACATTTTACGCTTCTATATGGAGTTGAGCAGTTTTTCATCTTTTCGTGTCTGCTGTCATTCGACTGATTCATTGAGGGTGGAATGTGTAAAAATAAACCTAAATTGTTATGCAGCAAATGCCTGGGGTTTGACAACTGCAGGTACAACGGTGAAGTTATACCTTCCCCTTATGTTCATAAGCTATCCGGTTTTTGTGATATAATAACGGTATGTCCGGAAGTTGAGATAGGTCTGGGCGTGCCTCGCAAGCCGA
>PUNF01000078.1 GCA_003552525.1 Clostridia bacterium
GGAATCGGGGCTCGTCCAGGACAGATCGGGTTGGTTTCGGACGCTGACGGGGCAATCTGCGCTCTTGCAGTCGCCTTGAAGCTCGCGGACATGCGAGAGCGTGGCGACGTGTTGCCGGGCGATGTCATTGTCGCGACGCATATCTGTCCGGATGCTCCCGTGAAACCCCACGATCCGGTACCCTTTATGAGTGCTCCGGTCGACATGCAGCAGATGAACGCCATGGAAGTCGATCCGGCAATGGATGCCGTACTGAGTATCGACACGACGAAAGGGAATCACGTCATAAACCACAACGGGTTCGCGATTACGCCAACGGCCAAATCGGGCTATTTGCTTCCGGTGGCGAAGGACTTGCTGGAGATTATGCGGGTCTCTACCGGCCGCCCGCCGGCTGTTCTCGCGCTGTCACAGCAGGATATCACACCTTACGGAAATGGCTTGGATCACATTAACAGCCTGATGCAACCGGCGACCGCTACCGGCGCACCAACCGTAGGCGTGGCCATTACTGCAGAAACCCCCGTTCCAGGTTGTGCGACGGGCTCCAGTCGAGAAGTCGACATCGCTTCAGCGGGTCAGTTTGTCCTGGAGACGGCGATACGGTTTGGGCGAGGCGCGTGCGCATTCTACGCGGTAGCCGAGTGGGAACGGTTATTGCATCTTTATGGTTCGATGGAGCACTTCCAGGGTGCGGGGGAAGTGCACCCATGATACGAGGGGTTCCCTCGAAAGGCATGACCGCTAAGATGGCAACCTGACCATCTCGGCGGTCATGTTCGGACAAGAAATGCGTCCCATTATGCACTCATTCTGCGAGATCCACAACCTCGCGTATGCAGCGACCACATATGACTTTGCCGCGAAAATCTCGGATGTCGTTCGCGTTGCCGCAGAAGGTGCATCCCGGTTCATACTTCCGAAGGATGATGCTCTCCCCGTCCACGAAGATCTCCAGTGCATCGCTTTGATTGAGGTTCAGTGTCCGTCGCAATTCGATGGGGATGACTACACGACCGAGTTCATCGACCTTTCGCACGATACCGGTTGATTTCATATCGTTAGGTCTCCTCCCTGGCGCACATCCTTTCCCATCGAACGTATAAGCCCGCTCATGCTGGGACTCGGGATTGTGCAGTAACCACGGTCTACTCAGTCAATCACCTGTTTGTGCTTCCATTATAAGACATGCTGGGAAGAATCGAAATGGATGCCACCTTATGGTATTTCCCTGGATATGAACGGTTACCTTCCTCCGTGACACTCCGCTTTTCGATGTTTCGCTCAGATCTATCGAATGGGGAGGATCGTGGCACGGCCCGCTTTGAGCGATTCGAACCCGCTCGGTCGCGCAAAAAGCAGACATCGATTGCAAACCGCGATCCACCTCATGCTCGTCCGCAGATGTGGATGCGGCATTGACCGCTATCACGATGCGGGTCACCCGACGCAGGCTTTACGCAACGGGGGTTTAGTGTTCCAATGGAGTGGACGACCTTGCACGCAAGCGGGCGCAAGGCGCCCGTAACCTAAGAGAAGACGATGGAATCTCGATCGCATGCTCCATGGCGTTTCTACGGCTAGATGAATAGGGGGAGGATAGTCTGAATCTGGACAAGGACGTTGTAAACCCCCGGATCGCTACCGGCAGTCGGCGAGACACCGCACCCTGGCAGACGAACTGGCGCATGGTGCTCTCTACCGGCACGATACCATACGCATTGGGCCGGGAGTATCATGACCTTGATGCCGTGCTTGACGGCGTACGCCGCTTGTGCCATCCATCGGTGGAGTTGGTCTTGCACCCCGATTGGCGGGGGGACATAGCTCCGCGGACCCGGCAGCCGAGTGAATGGTCCGAATCTCAGAACCTGGCCTTTGCAGATATCGCGGATCACCTGGCCCGGGTTGCAGGGGATATCTCTATCGCATCTGTTCACGGCAATCGGGACCTGGGCGCGTTTCTCTCGTCACGGGACAAGGCCGATCAACGGACGGGGCAAACCCTGCTCTGGGAGCATTTGTCACTGACTCGTGATTTGGACGCGGACGTCTTGGTCGTCCATGCATGGGACCCCCAGGACCCCGACCCTGCATTGGATGTGGCGGGTGAAAGCATCCGTAACATTGCACTGTCCGACCGATCCGTGACCGTGGCAGTGGAGAACATCCCCACCAATCGCGATGCGTCCTCCCAGCCTGCATCCTTGGAGCGCATTATGCGCACGTCCGATCGGATTGGAATGGCCCTGGATCTATCGTGGGCGACACATCATGCGCATTTTGGGGACTTGATCGCTTATCTCGAGCGCGTGGTCAACGTGCACGTACAAGGTTACCTGCATCACGACGGCCAGCATATGCACATGTTGACACGCGGGACGGATGTATCGATTCTACCTGCGATTTACGAACTGCTTTCGAGGGGATACCGCGGGCAGTGGACACTCGAACTGAACCGGGTAAGGCGTCTCGGCACGTTCGTAGCCGCCCTTTCCTGGCTGGAACGCGAAATATTCGGAAAGGAATGATTCCATGCGGGTCATCTCGATGTTGGGCTTGCCCGTTCGAAGTGAAACGGGCGATGGTGCCTCCGGATTGCACTACCGAGGTCCGATCGATGCGGAGACATTGCGGTTAAATCACGTGGAGATTGATCCCGGCGGGATGTCGCGGGCACACCATCACGCCTGGGAACAGATCAACTACGTGCTCTCGGGCTCGGGCGTACTGGTATGTGGTGCCGAGGAGACTGCCGTGTCCGCAGGCGATGCCGTGCTGGTAGACCGGGACGAAAGGCATTTGTTCCGTAACGACGGGGATACTCCGCTGGTTTTGCTGGGTGTACTGGGTCCCGAATCTGTCGGGCAATGACCGGGGAATCTTGGGGCGCGTTGGGTCTTGTCTTGACGAAAGGGCGGCTCGAAGAGTATATTCGGTGTCAAGTTCCCAGGAATGCTCGGAAACGGAATTGAGTCCAAACATGACCATCAAGGTGATGAAGGGGAGGAGTAGCCCCGCCACGAGATCGATAGCGAGTCGGGATGGTGTAAGCCGACGATCAAGGGCGTGGTGAAGATGGCCCCGGAGCTCTGGGGTGAACCTGCGATAGGCGGCATTAGCCCCGGCGGTAGCAACCGTTAGCGTGCTCGGGAGCCTGTTGTTGCTCCCGGGGAGGTTCCGGTCGTGAGGCCGGAACGAATCAGGGTGGTACCGCGGGCCTCGCCTCTGACGGCGAGGCCCTTTTTCTTGCAAGGAGGGATGATCGTGGACGGCGAAAGATCCGATACCTTCTACATTACAACGCCGATATACTATCCGGATAATCGATTGCACATCGGTCATACTTACACAACAGTGGCCGCGGATGTGTTGGCGCGGTTCAATCGCATGTGTGGGCGAGATACCTTTTACCTGACCGGCACAGACGAGCACGGACAGAAGATCCAGCAGGCAGCAGCTGCGCGTGGTTTGTCTCCACAGGTATTCCTCGATGAAATGGTCGAGTGGATCAAGACGCTGTGGCAACAGCTGGGTATTTCCTACGACCACTTCATTCGGACGACAGATGAGGATCACACGGTCGTGGTCCAGGCCATCTTCCAAGAGCTCTACCAATCGGGGGACATCTACCGCTCCGCTTATTATGGATGGTACTGTACGCCGTGTGAGAGCTTCTGGCTGGAGAGTAAGCTCGTGGAAGGCGCCTGTCCCGACTGCGGGAGGGACGTCTCCTGGGTCGAGGAAGATGCCTACTTCCTGCGCTTGAGCAAATACGCCGACCGGTTGATCGCGTATATCGAAGCACACCCAAGCTTCATACAACCTGAAATCCGCAAGAACGAGATGCTGAGCTTTCTGCGCCAAGGCTTAGAAGACTTATGTGTCAGCCGGCGCAAGGAGGCCTTGCAGTGGGGCATACCGGTTCCCTTCAACTCGGATTACGTAATCTATGTCTGGTTCGATGCAGTGTGCAACTACATTACCGCGATAGGATACAAGGACCCCGAACGCGCGTCGATGTTCGCCCGCTATTGGCCGGCGGAGCTGCACCTGATTGGCAAGGAGATCTTGCGTTTTCATTGCATCATTTGGCCCATCATCCTGATGGCCCTCGACCTCCCGTTGCCGAAGCAGGTGTTCGGCCACGGGTGGCTGACCATCGGGGGGGAAAAGATCTCCAAGTCCCGCGGGAACGTGGTCGACCCACTGGTGCTTGCTGAGAAGTATGGCCGGGATGCCATACGTTACTACCTGATCCGGGAGATTCCCTTCGGGGCCGACGGACGTTACACAGAGGAGGCCTTGGTCGATCGTATCAATGTCGACCTTGCCAATGACCTCGGGAACCTCCTCAGCCGTGTGACCGCCATGATTGACCGCTACGATGATGGCAAGATCCCGGCTCCCACCGGTCCTCCCACACACCTCGAGGGTGTGGCACGAGCCGCGCGGGAGAAGGCCGAGCGTGCCCTAGATCGGTATCTTCTCAGCGATGCACTGCGCGGCATCTGGGAGCTGGTCGCGGCGGCAAATAAGCACATCGAGGATGCGGCCCCGTGGAACCTACAGGGTGAGGCAAGGGATCGCGTGTTGTATGATCTCGCCGAGTCGCTTCGTATCTTGGCCGTCCTTCTCAGCCCGTTTATGGTCGATGCACCCCGAGAGATATTTAGGCAACTTGGTTTGGCGGAGGAAGCGGATGCGGTGCAATGGGAAGACGCCGAATGGGGTGGGATGCTACCGGGTACGATGATCGACCGCGGAGAGCCCCTGTTCCCGCGCCTCGATCCCGATGTGGTCCTGCAGGCAAATCCGGACGAAATAGCGGAGCAGGGTGAAGAGAGGAAGGGAATGGACATGATCGATTTCGAGCACTTCAGTGCCATGGACCTGCGCACTGGAACGGTCGTTTCTGCTGAAGCAATCGAAGGTGCGGACAAGTTGTTAAAATTACTTGTGGACATCGGTGAGGATGAGCCAAGGCAGGTTGTTGCGGGTATCGCCGAGGCTTACAGTCCGCAAGACCTGTGTGGACATCCCGTGATCGTGGTCGCAAATCTCAAGCCGGCCAAGTTGTTCGGCGTGGAGTCACAGGGCATGGTGCTCTCGGCGGAGGGCCCCGAGGGACTCAACCTCATTGCCCCGGTGGCGGACGTAACACCCGGAAGCAAGGTGAAATGATGCGGTTGATCGATGCCCACGCGCACATGGACAATAAGGCATTCAACCGTGACCTCGATCGCTGCATAAAGCGGGCGAAAGAACAGCGTGTCGTCGGGGTGATCAATGGTTCGAGTGATGGTCCCACGGCTGAGAAGGCACTGCGCATTGCCCGCAAATACCCCAACATGTGGTCTACCGCAGGGGTTCATCCCCACAAGGCGAAAGACCATCTTGAGGATCCGTTGAAATGGATCCGCACGCTCGCGAAAGATCCGAAGGTGGTGGCGATCGGAGAGATGGGCCTCGATTACCATTACGATCACTCACCCCGCGACGTGCAGCGCGAGGTATTTGAACGCCTCATCCACCTGGCAGTAGAGCTGCAGATGCCGGCAGTCATTCACTCGCGGGAGGCCGATGCGGATACCTTCGTGATGCTCGAAAAGTTCCCCGCCGGGCACAAGGTACTCCTTCATTGTTTTTCGGGCGATGAATTGCTTCTCGAGGAGGCCATGGACTATGGATATTACATCTCCCTTGGTGGGGTAGTAACCTTCCAGAATGCGGAGAAGACGCGAGAAGTCGCCCGCCGGGTGCCTCTGGATCGACTCTTGCTGGAGACCGATGCACCCTTCCTCACTCCTCACCCGTATCGGGGACAACGAAATGAGCCGGCGAATATTCCGCTGATCGCAGAGGAGATCGCCGTCCTGCGCGGAGAAGACGTGGAAACGATCGCTGCCGAAACGACGGCCGCAACGGAAGACTTCTATGGGATCAAGATAGACGGGTAAGGGAACGAGTTGGAGTACCTGTACGCGGGACACCTAAAGGCATTACTCTCTGAGGCTGGACTGCGGCCCGAGCGGAGCCTTGGCCAGAACTTCCTGGTGAATGTAGGCGTCGTTGAGGCGATCATTGACGCGGGAGTGGATGCGCCGACGGCCGTCGATATCGGCGCGGGCCCGGGGATCTTGACATTGCCCCTTTCCCATCGCTATCCGGAGGTGGTGGCCGTAGAGATCGATGCCCGTCTGGCCGGGGTATTGCGCGCCGTGCTCAAAGGGCGACCGAACGTACATGTCGTCGTCGATGATGCCCGCTCGATCGGTTGGGTTGAGGTGTTGTCGGGATTGGGGGTCCCGCGGCCGTCGGTGTTTTTCGGCAATCTCCCCTATTACGCTGCTGCTCCCATCATGATGCGCTTTCTCGAGTCCGGTGTTTCGTGGACACAAGGTGTCTTCATGTTACAGAGAGAAGTCGCGGACCGGCTGCTAGCGGAGCCTGGCGGGAAGGACTACGGCATCCTTACACTGGCGGTTCGCTACCATGCTCAAGTGCGGGGATTGAGAACCGTGAGCCCGGGTTCGTTCTATCCGACACCGGAAGTCTCGTCGAAAGTGGTCATCTTGAGTCCCGCGCGGGAGAAGCCCCTCGTCCCCTTTGCCCACTTCATGGCAATTGTGCGCGCCGGTTTTGGGCAGCGACGGAAAACCGTGCGAAATGCCTTGAGGGGCTCACCGGAACTGGAGGTTTCGGTGCAACAGCTGGACGAGATGTTGTCCCGGGCAGAAGTGGATCCACGGGCCCGCGCCGAAACACTGCATTTCGACGATTTTGTCCGCATGGCCGGGGCTTTCAAATGGGACAGCCCGGAGGGTCTGTAGTCAATACCCCTACTTCGTGAGGTAGTCCTTCCCGCAGTCGCATCCGTGTGACGATGGGCCACCAACGCCGCACGCGACCCCTCGGGATACGGGCGATTCCGCAATATCCTAGAACGTAGGCGTCGAGCAGGGCCATCAGTTGCGCCGGTCCCAGGTGCGGGATCCCGGTATCCCGCGCGAGCACGAGGAGCAAAAGGGTTCGAGCGATGTCCGCAGCGGGATCTCCAGTTGAAGCGTCGGCCCAGTCGATTACCACGGGGCCGTCCTTGGCCAGGATGATATTGCCCGGATGCAGATCTCCGTGGAGCAGGGCACTGCAAGAGTCCATGGGTACGGACATCGGCGCGGCGCAGGCGTCCTCGGGTCGTGGCCGGAGATCACGCAGCGCGCGAAGCCGGTATCTGTGTAAGCCGGCCGCGCACCGCCGGTGGATCTCTCCGTGGATCCTCCCGAGCATGCGACCAAGGCACCCGAAATCTTCCTTTGCGGCCAATAGCGCCTGCAACATGGTATTCCCCTCGACGTATTCAAGCAGGAGCTTTCTTTCCGCAGGGTGACACGCCAGGATCCTTGGTACGCGCACTCCGACGCTGCGTGCCGCGTGGAGGGCACGTGCCTCCCTCGAGATGGCATCTCCACCGATGGAGTGATGATAGAGTTTTGCTACGACCTTTTCCCCGAGGTGAACGACCTGGCCGGTCCTCCCGCTATACACGGTCTTGCATTCCCCCCCCAACTCTTCGTTAGCCGCTATTTCCGCCTACGAAGCCAGAATCCTTCCGCGAAACGACGTGTATCGACTGCATCGGGAGTGTTATAATACCGAAGTAGACTGTAGAGGGACGATGCTGGGAGGAAAACCGGTGATGCAGCCCCTACCGGGACAAAATTTATCGAGTATGGATGGCATGGGAAGATTCGTGAGCCCGACGGACGGCCCCATGGACTTCGAAGCCATGTTCCGCCGGATTATTGCATTTATGGATGAAGATCCCGCAGCGGATTATCGCATTATCGTGGGCACGGATTCGCACATCGGTGAGCGGATATGCTTTGTAACCGCGGTGATCGTGCATCGCACCGGAAAGGGTGCGCGGTACTATTACCAGAGACAATATCACCGCAAGCTCAGTAGCCTACGTCAGAAGATCTTTTATGAAACGTCGTTGAGTCTACAGCTCGCCGCCCACATGGCGGGGATGCTGGCTGAGAATGGCCATGCTGAGCTCAATGTCGAAATCCACCTTGATGTCGGGCAAGCTGGCAAGACCAGGGAGATGATTCGCGAGGTCGTCGGTATGGTTACCGGTAGCGGCTTCGATGCCAAGATCAAGCCCGATTCGTATGGTGCTTCGAACGTCGCCGATCGCCATACGAAATAACATCCCCGCCGCCCTCCATCGTTTGCTCATCACGATCGATCGGGCCACCCTCACGACTCGCCACGCGGCTTTTCCGACATCGTCCCGTCGGGTCCAAATACCAGGGTCTCGACCTCCTGCACGGTTTCCCCTAGCAGGTGCTCTGGTAGGTTTCGTTCGCCATCTAGGACCTGTTGCAACGAGGGCATGGTCTTCGGGTCCGACGGGACGAACACCGTACAGCAGTCCTCGTGCGGCAAGATGGAGATGTCGTAGGTGTCGGCGACGCGCGCGCGATCCATGATCTCTTCCTTATCCAAGCCGATCAATGGACGTAGCACCGGTACGCGGGACGCGTCATCCGTTGCGACGATGTTCTCCAGTGTCTGGCTGGCGACCTGCCCAAGGCTGTCCCCGGTTACCAGTGCCCCAAGCCCAAGGTGTCTGGCGAGGGCAGATGCCTGTCGAAGCATCATGCGGCGCATGATCGTAAGATGTAAGCGACGTGGACAACGCTCGTGCAGTGTCACGGCGGGGTCGGTGAAATGACAAAGATGCAGTGTGAACCCGGCCCCCCAGGGAGCGAGGGCGGCCGCGAGATCCTCGACCTTCCTCCGAGCCCTCGGACCGGTGAAGGGTGGAGTGTAAAAGTGAATCGCTTCGATGGACAGTCCGCGTTTCATCATTTGCCATGCTGCCACCGGGCTGTCTATGCCTCCCGACATGAGGAGCAAAGCGCGCCCGGACGAGCCCACGGGTAGGCCCCCGGGGCCCCGAACCGTGTGGCCCATGATGTAGGCGGCGTGATTGCGGATCTCCACCTGCAGGAGGACATCCGGCGCATGAACGTCCACGCTGAATACATCTCCTAGGTCCCGTAAGACGACCGCACCCAGCCACGCATTGATTTGTGGCGAGGTATAGGGGTACCCCTTGTTGGGCCTGCGCGTTTCCACTTTAAACGTGAGGCTGCTTTGATTTGGGCGCGCGTGCAGTGCGCGTCTTGCCTCGGACAGGATCGCCCGCTCGATGGTGTCCTCCTCGAGGGCAACGACCCGGGCTGGGCTCGTCGAGACGACGCCAAAGGTCCGGGCGATTTGGGACAGCAGTCCCTCCGTATCGGCATCGGGGGCGGGATCGACGAAGATCCGGCCACGATCCTTGCGTACCTGTCCGATCCCTTCTCTTGGTATCACGGCGCGCAAGTTATCCATCAGCCGGTTTTCGAACAGGGCCCGGTTCTTCCCCTTTAGCCCGATCTCCCCGTAGCGGACGAGGATGGTACGTGTGTCCTCTTGCATGCGCATCATCCCTTCCCGTGTTGGCGACCCGAGGTCATCCTCGAGAGCATCGGCACGGTTTCGTCCAGTGCCTCGAGCACCCTGTTGGCGTCGGTATCATCGGGCATTTCAGACCAACTGATGCGGATGGCGGAGTGGGCGACCTCCTCTTTGAGTCCCATTGCTTCGAGCGTACGGTTTGGTTTCCGATCCCGAGACGAGCACGCGGTGCCGGTGGATACATAGATTCCCCGTTCCTCGAGGGCATGCACCAGGATTTCTCCGGGTAGGCCCGGGAAGCTGACATTGAGGATGTGGGGTGCAACCTGGGCAGCCCCCAGATCAGGAGCACATCCGTTGACCTGTGCCCGGGGGAAGCGCTCGAGGATGTGCTTTCCCAGCTTTTCCCGAAAGCGGTGTGATTGCCATCGATTGCTTTGTTTATCGACTAGGTCTAAGGCTAACGCGGTGCCCATGATCCCCGGTACGTTTTCCGTCCCCGAGCGTTGTCCGTGTTCCTGTCCTCCACCGATTAGTAAAGGGGGTATGTGTAAACCCGGGCGCAAATACAGGATCCCGACCCCCCGTGGTCCGCGTACCTTGTGCGCGGAGATGGTCGCACAATCGAGGCCGGTAGATTCGACATGCACGGGGATCCGACCCACCGCTTGGACGAGATCACCGTGAAATACCGGGCGGGGCTCGGGTCTTTGTGCAATGCGTTCGGCGATAGCATTGAGGGGCTGTACCGTCCCCACGTCGCTATTGATGCCGGTGACCGATACCAGGATCGTCTCCGGGGTCAAAAGCGTTGCGATGGTATCGGGATGCACGTATCCGCAAGAATCGGGTAAAGCGACCGACACATCAAAGCCTTGGCGCCGTAGATACCGGGCGGGTTCGTAGACGGAGGGATGCTCCACGCCGGTGATGATGATATGTCTTCCCCGGTTCGAAAACCCTTCTGCCACCCCACGGATGACCGTGTTATTGCCCTCTGTCGCTCCCGAGTTGAAGTATATGCCGCGCGGATCAACGCCGAGATGGCGGGCGACACTCTTGCGGGCGTGCTCCAACGACGTTTCCGCGGCCACCCCGAGAGCGTGCAACGAAGAAGGATTCCCGTACAGGTCTACCATGGCTTCGGCGACGGTATCGGCGACAACCTGATGAGGACGCGCCGTGGCCGCACCGTCGAGGTAGAGGCCGGGCCGGTTATAGTCGTAGGCATCATGATGCATAGGAATCCCTCCTGCGGCTGCTTCCCATTTGCGGTTTGGTCGTCTATTCCCCAGTATACTCCGGGAGTCGCCATCGGTTCATCCCTCGTGCGGAGGGGAACTAAAGCACCTGGGAAAGAATGAGGTGAAACCCGTATCCGAACAGGAGGATGGCTCCGCCGAACTGGAAGATTTCCCCGAGGCGGTCTGTGCGAACCCGGGCCTTGAACAGGCCGACGAGCGGGGCAAGAAGGAGCGGGGGACCAATCGCCGTGCCGAGGCCGAATAGTCCGGCGGAGACGCCGCCGTACATAATGCTGCCCGATGCGGCAGCTCCCCCAATGACGCCTAGTAGGATTGGACACGGCATCAGTGCCGTCATGAGCCCGGCGACGAACATGGTACGCCCACGTCTCGCAATCAGGTAGTTATGCAGCCACTTGCAAAGGACGCTGTCGCGATGGAATAGGGCAGCCATGCTGATGATGATGAGCAACGATCCGAATACAAGCGGAAGCAAAGATGTGAGGGGTGAAGCGGCGAGGCTATCCCGCAATAGACGGCCGGTGCCTCCCGCGAGCACTCCCAGCAGCAGGTACATCACGATACGCGCACTTGAGTACGCCAAGACCTCGAGTAGTGCGACCCCCGGGTGGCGTCGGGCGATGCTCACGTAGGGTATCATCACCAATGTGTGGTGGGCGACGCAAGGCCCCATTCCGGTCGATATGCCGAGTACGAGCCATCCCAGGTAGCTAAGGTGCGCCGGATCCATGAATTTTCACCTCCCCAACGGAGACGAGCAGGCCGAACAGGCTGCTCGCCTTTAAGGCGATGAGCAACACGACGGTTCCTAGTAGCCCCCAGAGTGGGAAAGTCAGGATCGCAATGACCAGGCCACCCAGCCATCCTCCCATTAAGTCCGCGGCGTACAGGGGGCCCGCGACGCCCTCACTAGATCGCCCCGATACGAGGGTGGCCGCGAGGGGGAACTGCGCACCGACTCCGATCCCCGAGGTGGCCGCAAAGAGGAAGAGGATTCCGAAAACAGCCGCCTGTGGAATGACCGCGATGTGTGCTCCGAGGGCGTTGGCGATCAAGAACAGGGCGGGGAGTAACAGGAGGACTTTCACCTCGAAGAACAAGAATATGCGGCGGGCGGCTTCTTCTTCCGCCACACCCACCCCATAGTGGCCACCGAAGTATAACCCCACCATGAACCCGGCCATCAGCGCGCCGAGCATGCTATAGACAAAACCATAGAGCACCTGGAATACGAAGAGGATCAGTAGATCAAAAGCCATCCCCGCCACTCCACTCGTCCAGATGGCATATGTGATCGCGTGCCTTCTCGTGCGAGGATGATGTCTGCGCAAGGCAAGAACCGCGGCGAC
>PUNF01000084.1 GCA_003552525.1 Clostridia bacterium
GTTTTGAAACTTATTACAGGGCGCCATAGCCGGGGACTCACATGACACGGGGATGCATGACACGGGCATGACACGGGGACGGTTCATCTGTCATGTTTTATTTTATAATGGGCTGTGCTTAAATTGTAATCTTGAAAAGTTGCGTCAGAATAAGAAATATCGTTGGGGAGAGGAGTGAGTGTTTATGGAATTTGTTGGTCTTTTGGCGCCTATTGCTTTTGTTTTTGCTTTAGCAGCGCTGACCCAGGTAGGGGCACTGAAAAAGGAAGTGGATAAGTTAAAAGAAGAGTTGCAGTCGAAAAAATGATATTTTCTAGATGATGCAAGAAAGAAAGATGCACCTTGAAGCAATTTGAATATAAGTGCGTTTTTACCTGAGGTCTCGGAGAGAGTACTACCAGGAGGCTTAAAGAGCGCGGCCGGGAAGGCTGGGAACTGGTTGATATAGTGTGGTAGTGCATGAGCGTTCATCTGAGCACGAGGAGTTTAATTCTTTCTATGATTTTCATTGTGCACTGAAATTTTTGCTGATATTCTTTTCAACCAGTATACCGGTTATTGCAGCTAAAATATAAACAGCGCCCCATATTATCCATCCATAATGTGGATACACAGGTGGAGTGTCACTATGAAACCCCCCGAAAAATTCGCCTGTTATTACACCCAAAATATAACCGGCAAGAGTAATTATTGAAAAGCGGTAATACCCAAAAAATGAGGGGATTACAGAAATCAGGGCGGCTGGCCATAATACGTTACGGGCCGTCCAGCTGGGCGTATACATGTAAAATTGTTGACCTATATCAAAATAATGCCTGCTAATAAAGTATATAAGTACATAAACAATGCCTGTAGTAGCAGCATAGAGCAGGCGTTTCTTTAGTCCATCTTTCCTGATTTCATCACCTCCGGACAGCGCCCGTTTTACTTAAACTGGTCTTTGTGTTAATGTTCCAGGTTTATATCAGGCATTATAAAGGTGTCAAAGGTCCCTTTGTTTAGTTTGTCCGTGACCACCTGGATTCCATAAATGGATTGTCGCCGGGTCTAAGCTTTATATTTGCCGTCCAGTAATAGGTTTTGGGCCAGTTGCGAAACATACTGACTGCTTTAAACAGGAACTTGAGAAAAAGGGTGTCGGGTTTCGGCTCCCACCCCCCGCTGGGGTGCATATTGACCTGGATCTCATCACCTTCCCGGGAAACAAGGTAGCTTCCGCTGATTCTGCCTGCCGCTTCCTTATTCGCCTTGATAACAAATTGCCCTTTAAGGGTGGTTTTGTCTTGTAAACCGGTGATTTCCGGGAAAGGTGGTGTAAAGGTTACAGAAATGCTATGTTGACGGCGTTCTGTGCTGATACTTTTTATCACGTCCCCGTTTTCACCACTATCTATGGTAATACCTTCAGGGTTATCTGAAGAATATGGTTTTAGGGGGCCGGTGTATTCATAGCACCAGTCTACAAGAAAGGTATCGTTTGAGTAGCGCATAAAGTAAATCCTTGATCCGTTCATGGGGATTGGAAAGGTATCCGGTTTATGTAACCGGCCGTTTATGCTAATTTTAACCTCTGTCATTGAGCGTCGGACAAAAGCGAAGCTGTTCATCAAGTAAACGGGAAGGACTGTAGGGTTTTCTGAGCTGCTGCCAACAGGTGCAAGCAGTGTAAATGGCCTGGTGGGGCGGGGGTTCTTTTCTACTATTTTTACATCGATATCCCGGCCTGCTTTATCTGTAAAGGCGAAACTCACATCTACACCTTTCTTGGTAACATGAAAATAAGCGCCGGGCATGGGATGGATGATAAGGTCAGCCAGTCCCTTTGCCGTTACGCTAAAATCATGATTTTTAGGCACTTCCGGTTGTTGATATACATCTACGTAACCGTCTCTTCGCCAGGCGATAACTCTTAATCCCCTGCCCGGGACAGGATCATCAAACCACTGAGGTTCAAGCGCTTGATATATCTCATCAGGATCCTTCTCATAGTTAATGAGAAACAGCTTTTGCATGGGATCGACACTGAGACTGAAAGGTGAATATAACATTATGACCCCTCCTTAGTCAGATAAAAAGACCCGGTACCCTTTTTTAAATGATTATACTACATCTTCAATAAATAAAACCGATAATTTCGGATCTCATAAAAATATTTTATTGCAATACATGTTCATAAAATCAGGAGCGAGCTTAATACAATTAACTGCAGAGGTTTTTTTTAAAGCATCATTTATAATTTAGATTAAGGATAACTTAGATTAACGCTTCGCGTTTGATTGTAATTACAACCACCCACAAAACCATCCTTTAGGGTGGTTATTTCTGTTCAAGGGCGGGATAACATGTAGGTGCAAGATTAAGCGAAACAGAAAAGGAGGTTTTACAAGATGGCAGATAAAAAGGATTTAGGAGCAGCAAGGGCCCCGCGGACACTTGGAGTATTTAAAGAGCATGAGGCTGACTGGATGTTGATGAGGACCCTGGAATACATGAATTTTAATGCAGCAGAAATTGGAGAATGCTTTTATACCGCCCGCAAGATTGATGAAAGAGAAGCTGAGAGTTGGTCAAAAGAATGGA
>PUNF01000019.1 GCA_003552525.1 Clostridia bacterium
GCCTGGTCGAGGCCGGGCCCGACATGGTTTTCTTCACCGGCAGCGTTGCGACCGGGAAGAAGGTGATGGCTTCGGCGGCCGAGACGCTCACGCCGGTAATGTTGGAGCTCGGCGGCAAAGATCCCTTCATCGTCCTGGAAGATGCGGATCTCGAGCGGGCCGCGGCGGGGGCCGTCTACGCCGCCTTCGCCAACGCGGGCCAATTGTGCATGAGCGCAGAGCGGGTCTATGTCCATCGATCGATCGCGGATGACTTCGTCGAACGGGTTCGCCGTGAGACCGAACGCCTGCGGGTGAATCAGGGTGATGATGGTGACATGGGTCCTCTGACCCACCCGGATCAGCGGACACATGTTGTCGAGCAAATCACCGATGCCATCGAACGGGGTGCTCGGGTCATCTCGGGCGATCGCGATATTGGATCTGAGGGGGACAGGGTGGGCTCTTCCCTCGCACCCCACATTCTTTGCGATGTGGATCATTCCATGGATTTGATGCGGGAGGAAACCTTTGGCCCCGTGATGCCGATCATGACTTTCTCCGATGATGAAGAGGCGGTACGGTTGGCCAACGATAGCCCCTATGGGCTGAACGCGAGCGTGTGGAGCCGCGACCGCAATCGTGCGCGAAGACTGGCGAGTCGCCTGGAAGTGGGCAGCTGCGCCATCAACGACGCAGTCAAGCACGTCGGTATTCCCAGCCTCCCGTTTGGGGGCGTCAAGGACAGTGGCATGGGCCGTTATCATGGCCCCGAGGGCCTGGTGAACTTCTCCCATACCCGCGCGGTCGCGATGCATCGCCGAACGCGGGGACGGGAGATCAACTGGTTTCCTTTCAACAGGGATGTATACGAGGACTTGATGGCGTACCTCGGTGTCCGATTCGGGGCGGGCTCTCGGTTGCGTCGCTTGCTGAAGGCGCCGGCCTTGTTGGGGCGCGTATTCCGGAGGGTGAATCGCTGATATGACGTTTGACTGGTTGGCGCCGACATGGCAAAATATGGTCTTTGCCGCCATCACGATACTGTGGTGGCTCGAATTCCGCATCTTCCCCTCGGGTGATGGTGGTTCCGATGGTGGCACGCAGAGCTATCGAACTATTCTCGCCAGCGTTCTCGGCACGGTTGTGATCAGCGTCACCGGGCGTCTTGCGGGCCTGGGGGGATTCCCACACTCCTGGTTCCCGGCCATGCAGATCATGGGACTGGGGATGTATGCTGCGGGGATCATCCTGCGGTATTGGTGTTCCTATCTACTGGGGGTGCATTTCACGAGAGGCGTGGAGGTGGCCGATGGCCAGCAGTTGGTCAGCCACGGTCCCTACCGCGTGCTGCGCCATCCTCTTTACCTTGGCTTGCTGTTGCTCGGCCTCGGGGTGCCGGTATTCCTCGGCAGCACCGTGGGACTTCTTGTCGGCGTGGTGACTCTTCCCTGGGCCCTGGTCCGCAGGATCACGATTGAAGAATCGGAACTGGTGGATACCCTCGGGAAGGAATACGAGACGTGGATGCGTACGCGATATCGCCTGCTACCCTTTATATACTGAAGCAATCGGAGGTGTACAATGAATCGTAAATCCGAAGTCGTCGTGATCGGTGCAGGCCTCGGTGGCCTCTCGGCCGCCGTGTCCCTGCGGGCTGCCGGGTATCCGGTGACCGTTGTCGAAAAGAATGACCACTTTGGCGGCAAGCTCAACGAACTGGATGACGCGGGGTATCGGTTCGACCTGGGCCCTTCCATCCTCACCATGCCCCATGTGTTCGAAGACCTATTCGGGCGGGCGGGAAAGGACTTCTACGATTACGTGAAGATCCAGCAGCTTCCCCTCGAGTGGCGATCGTTCTTTGAGGATGGCGTCACGGTAGATCTTTTCTCCGACATTTCCGTTATGCAGGAAGAAAATGACGTGGTGGATGCCGATGATGTCGAGGCCATAAGAGACTACCTCGAGTATGGGCGAAAGATGTACGAGTTGGCGCGCGAGGGGTACTTCGATGCCGGCCTGGATACCATGTCTGAGGTGGTGAAGCATTACGGAGTGATTCGCGCATTTCGTGGTTTCGAGATCTTCGCTTCCATGGATGATGTGGTTTCCCGGTACCTGCACAACCCCTATTTGCGCGACATCATGAACTTCTTCATCAAATACGTCGGCTCTTCTCCCTATCGTGCACCCGCGGTACTGAACCTGCTTCCCTACATACAGAATGCCTTCGGACTGTGGTATGTGCCCGGTGGCATGTACCGCCTCGCCGAGGGGATTTACCGTCTCGCGAAAGATATCGGGGTCGAGTTTTCGTTCGGGGAGAGGGTTGTCGGTGCGCGCAGAGAATCCGGGCGCATCACGGCGGTCGAGACCGAAAGCGGTCTTTTGTACCCCGGGGATGTCTTCGTTTCCAACATGGAAGTCATTCCGTTTTATGAGGAAGTGACGCGTGAATCCGAGGACACGCTCGACACGTATAGTGCCTTCGAGCCGAGTTGTTCCGGTTACGTGTTGCACCTTGGAGTGGATCGCGAATACCCGAACCTGGCGCATCACAACTTCTTCTTCTCCGCCGATCCCGAATCACACTTCGACACGATCTTTTCACAATATCGGCTGCCCGAAGACCCGACCATCTACCTGGTCGCAACGACGCGCACCGATTCCACGACCGCTCCGCCGGGACACGAGAACATCAAGATTCTCCCCCATATCCCGCACATCGGTGACACGCCGTTTACGGAGGCCGAGTACACTGCCTTCGAGGACAGGATCCTCGACAAGCTCGAGCGCATGGGTTTGCCCGGCCTACGAGAGCACACGGTATACCGCGACGTGTGGTGGCCGGAAGATATCCGCCGCATGTATCGGTCCAACCGGGGTTCAATCTATGGTGTCGTATCGGACAAGGACAAGAACCGCGGTTTCAAGGCGCCGAAGGCCAGTCGCGAATACGACAACCTCTTCTTCGTCGGTGGATCGGTAAATCCCGGCGGGGGCATGCCGATGGTGTCGTTGTCGGGGCAGCGGGCTGCGGATCTCGTGTTGTCCCGGTACTCCGGGTGAAGAAGCACCCGGGCACGCGGGGTCAGGACCACTACTTTTCCGTCGATCGGAAGGACTGTGCGAGGGGTGATGGACATGGCGTTGACCAGGGAACGTCTCAGGCAGGATGTAAAGCGAAGACTCTCGGCGCTTCAGGAAATCATGCGATCCCGGGGCATCGCGCTCACCCTCATGCCCGTGGCGGGTGCACCCCGGATGAACGGTTTGCTGCGCTATTTCGTCGGTGCAGAACTTTGGGCGGGGCGGGCGTATATCTTGGTGTCAGCGACCGACGCGGAGCCCGTGATCCTGTACGCTTCGAACTACGAGGCAGCCTGGGGTCGCGAAATGGCAGTGGTGGGAGAGATAAAGACGGTTGAGACGGATAACGACCCGCTACTTTGCCTCGCCGACCTGATCCGCGGGGCCATCGCACATGGGGACCGCGTCGGGCTGGTCAACGCCGATACGCATTTCACCCACGGCGAATGGCGATTCATGTCCGAAATCCTGGCCGGATACGAGACAGTCGATCTCACTGATCCCGTGCTTCATCTTCGCCTGGTAAAGTCCCCCTTTGAGCTGGCTGCCATGAAGAACCTCGGGCGCATCATGGCCGAGGCGATGGACCTCTTCGGGGAACACTTGCGTCCTGGCGTGTGCGCCCGGGAGATCGGCGCGCTCGCCGAGTGGCACGTCCGGGCGAACGGGGGCTTCCGCGGCTGGTATAAGTACTCCTTGGATGGGCGCCCGTTTAGCATGCCGCCGGATGCGGGACGCCGCCTGCACAGGGAAGATATCATCACGTTCGAGTTGGACTACTCCGGTCCATTTGGCTACTGGTGCGAGTTGAGCACGGTATTCACGTTTGGGCCTTTACCCGACGACGCTGCGCGCAGGTTGGCCTTGACCGAGCGAGCCATCCGGGAGTCGGCGGCCGTCGCCGTGCCGGGCGCGCCCAAGCGAATCATCGGGGAGGTTTCCGACGCCATCTTTCGTGATGCCGGCTACGATATCGTCGGGACTCACACGCGCCACTGCCACACCATCGGGACCGACGACCTGGACATCAGGGTTCCCATGGCCCCGGATACGCCGCTGCAGGAGGACATGGTGCTGTCGTATCATCCGGCGAGCCTGCCCCGGGATGGATACGCGTTCCTCATCTCGGACAACTTCGCAATCACCCCTTCGGGTGCTATCCCGCTGTCTCCGCGCGGGCCGGCTCATCGGATTGTGGACTAGTCGATCGATTCCCCCCGGCCGGCGCGGCGTAGGGAATCGGCCAGCGCACGAACGGATGCGATCCCTTTCTCCGCCTCTCGAACCAGGGCGCTCCCGACGATGTACCCGTCGGCGAACCGGCTCACCTTCCGGGCGTGGACGGGACGGCTGATTCCAAAGCCGACCACCAGGGGTTTATCGGTGATGTCCCGGACCCCCTGGAGGAACCCGGGCAAGGCTGCCGGGAGATCATCCCGGGCTCCGGTCACACCGGTAACGGATACCACGTACAGAAAGGCCGTGGCGCCCTGCGCGACCACCCGGATGCGTGCCTCGCCCAGATTCGGCGTAATGAAGGCGACGAGGCCGAGGTCGGTCGCGGCGCAAGGATCGGCCAGGATCCCGCGTTCCTCCGGGGGCAGATCCGGCACGATGAGACCGTCGGCTCCGGCTTCCGCTGCGTCCGTGACGAACTGCGCTGGACCGTATGCCAGGATCGGGTTTAGGTATCCCATCAGCAGCATCGGTTGCAACACGCCCCGGCGGCGAAGAGTCGCAACGGCCTCGATGCAGTCGGCGACACTGACACCGTTGGCCAGGGCCTGGCCCGTGGCCTGCTGTATCACCGGGCCGTCCGCGAGCGGATCGCTAAAGGGCATTCCGATCTCGAAGCCGTCCACGCCCAGCTCCGAAAGGTTGGCGATGACCTCGAGGGACGTGGCGTAGTCGGGATAACCGATGGGGTAGTATGGCAAGAAGGCCGCGCTTTCGGGGCCCGCTCTCTCGGATAGTGCGGCCGCAATGGCCGCGTTCCCTCGAGCCCGCTCTGTCGTGCTCATGGTTGTTCCCCCATTTCTGCCATCACCGTATCCAGGTCTTTGTCGCCCCGCCCCGAAAGGTTGATCAGCAGGACTTCGTCGGTATTCCCCCCGGGGGCACGGCGAATCGCCTCGGATACCGCATGGGCACTCTCGAGTGCCGGGAGGATTCCCTCCATTTCCGATAGCCGTCGGAACGCATCCAGTGCTTCATCATCTGTGGCGGTGGTATATCGAACCCGTTCGAGCATCCTGAGGTTGGCGTGTTCGGGCCCAATGGAGGCATAATCGAGGCCCGCGGAAATGCTGTGGGTATCGAGGATCTGGCCGTCTTCGTCCTGCAGCACGTATGATCTCGTGCCGTGCAATACACCCGGCCGACCGCGCGCGGGGTCCGCGAATCTTGCCGCATGGGCACCGCTTGATATGCTCCGCCCACCCGCTTCCACGCCGACCAGTTCGACGGGGTCATCCAGGAAAGCGTAGAACAATCCGATCGCGTTGCTGCCCCCACCCACGCAGGCGATACAGGTGTCGGGGAGGCGACCGATCCGCGTCATCATCTGCTCGCGGGCTTCCTCCCCGATGATGCGCTGGAAATCTCGCACCATCATGGGATAAGGATGCGGACCGAGTACCGATCCCAGGAGATAGAACGTGTCCTCGACATTGGTAACCCAGTCGCGGATGGCTTCGTTGATCGCATCCTTGAGGGTGCGGCTACCGCTGTCCACGGGAACCACCTCCGCACCGAGCAGGCGCATGCGGAACACGTTGGTTTGCTGTCTTTTCATGTCCACCGTCCCCATGTAGATCCGGCACTTAAGGCCCAAGAGCGCTGCCACGGTGGCGGTCGCCACACCATGCTGCCCGGCGCCGGTCTCGGCGATGATGCGTTGTTTCCCCATGCGGTGGGCCAGCAACCCCTGTCCCATCGCGTTGTTGATCTTGTGGGCGCCCGTGTGTGCGAGGTCTTCTCGCTTAAGAAAGATCCGTGCGCCACCCAGGGCACGCGAGAGGTTTTCAGCCTCAGTCAGCGGCGTGGGGCGTCCGCAGTAGTCGGCGAGCTGCGTTCGGAGTCGTCGTTGAAACGCCGGATCGTTCCGCGCCGTCGCGTAGGCGCTTCGGAGCTCTTCCAGCGCCGGAACCAGGGTTTCCGGGACAAAACTACCGCCGTACTCTCCGAAGTACCCGCGGGAATCGGGGAGATTCTTCCATCCATGGCTATCGGTTGTCATGTATCTTGGCCTCCTTTGCATCGCGGGCGCTGCAGATAAACGCCCGGACCCGGGCGATGTTCTTGATTCCCGGTGTGTCGCCTTCGACGCCACTGGCCGTGTCCACGGCCCAGGGATGAACGCCGGAGACCCGGTCCTTTAGGTTTTCCGGCGTAAGACCCCCGGCGAGCATCAGGCGCGGGATGGCTCCACTGGCGGTTCGCGCCAAATCCTTGGCGACCGTGCGACCGGTACCGCCGAGAAGATGCTCGTCGTGGGCGTCGAGGAGGGCGCCTGGGATGGTGGGATCATGGGGTATCAGGGGGTGTATTCGGGCGATCGCCTTTCGGAGTGCGGCGGAGTCTCGGGCCCGGAGCGTGCAATATCCCCGTCCCTGGAGGGCGCCCAGGGTCGAGGTATCCGCATTCCCAGCCAGCTGTATCGCATCCAGCCCTACCGTTCGGAAGATGGCGGCAATCTCGGAGGCTTTCTTGTCGACGAACACTCCGATGACCTGGACCGGGTTCCCCGGGAGCTCGCGGAGGGCCCGGGCGATCTCCCGGGCACGGTCTACCGAGACGGAGCGCGGGCTCGGGTCGTAGAAGTTGAGGCCGATGAAGTCGGCACCGGCCGACGCGCATTGCCGCGCATTGTCCGCATCGATTACGCCGCAGATCTTTATGTGCAAGGATGACCACCGTCCCCAAGTTTCAGCTGGCGGATGGCCTCGGCGGGATCGTGGGAGCGAACGAGACCTTCACCGACCAGGACAGCCGATGCGCCGGCCTGCTCCATGCGTCGGACGTCGGCTGTCGAGCGCACGCCGCTTTCGGCGACCAGGGGTCGCGCAGCTTCCACCAAGGGAGCCAGGGCTTCAAAGGTGGCAAGGTCTACGGAGAAATCGCGAAGGTTGCGATTGTTGATCCCGATGATGTTGGCATCGGCCCTCTTTGCCCGCTCCAGTTCCTCTTCATCGTGCACCTCGAGCAGGATATCCATGTCCAGCCGCTGGGCGACGTGGGCCAGTTCTGCGAGCATTTCGTCCGACAGGATGGCCGCGATGAGCAGCACGGCGTCCGCTCCCGCCACCCGGGCGCGATAGATCTGCCAGGGGTCGATGATGAAATCCTTGCACAGCAAGGGAAGGCTGACGGCTGTCCGTACGGCCTCGAGATCGGCGAATCCCCCCGAGAAGAATTCTTCTTCGGTGAGCACGGAAATGGCCGCTGCCCCGCCTTCTTCGTATGCCCGGGCCAGGGAGCGGGGATCGAGTTGTTCCCGCAATTTGCCCCGTGATGGCGAAGCCCGCTTGATCTCGGCGATGATCGATATGCCCTCTCCCGCGATCGCTTGTGCCATGGATCGTGGTCTCCCGCGATCCGCAATCTGCCCTTGCAGGGCCGTTGCGGAAAGCACTTCTTTGCCGCGGCGTACCCGTGCGCGGGTGCTATGCACGATCTCGGTTAATCCGGGAGTCGTCCGTTTCTCGTTAATCAACGGGATTCACCGACAACGTGCGGGTCATCTCCAGCAGCTCTTCCAGCTTGCCGAGCGCAGCCCCAGAGTCGATCGATTCGCGGGCGGCTTCAAGCCCTTCGGATATGTCGGCGGCCACGCCGCCTGCGATCATGGCCGCGGCGCCGTTTAGGACCACGACGTCGCGCTTGGGCCCGTTCTCCGTGCCGGAGAGCACCCCCCGCAAGATGCGGGCATTGGTGGGGGGGCCTCCACCTTCGAGGTCGGAGATATGCGCGCGCTCGAGCGCGAGGTCGAGGGGGTTGAGATCGTACGTCTTGACGTCACCGTTGCTGTAATGGCTCACGCGGTTGGGTCCGGTCGTGGTCAGTTCATCCATATTCCCGTAACCACAGACGACCATCGCGGAAGTGGACCCCAATGCCCCGAGTATACCCGCCACGAAATCGGTGAGATCCGGTGCGAAGACCCCGGTTAACTGCCGCTTGGCGCCCGCGGGGTTGGTCAACGGTCCGAGGATGTTGAAGATGGTGCGGACGCCGATTTCCCGGCGTGCCCCGACCACGTGTGCCATGGCCGGGTGAAGGCTGGGTGCGAAGAAGAAACCGATCCCGATCTCATCGACGCACTGGCCGACCTGTTCAGCGGAGAGATCCAGTGGCATGCCCATTTCGGCCAGGACATCGGCCGAGCCACATTGCCCCGTGACGGCGTGGTTCCCGTGCTTGGCGATGGGGATGCCCGCGCCGGCGGCGACGAATGCCGTGGCGGTGCTGATGTTGAAGGTGCCCGACCCGTCTCCCCCGGTTCCACACGTATCCAGGAGGTCCTCCGGGTCGGCCTGGATCGGGATTCGAATTGCACGATCGCGCATGGCCCGGGCACTGCCGACGATTTCCGCCTCGGTTTCCCCCTTCATCCGCAGGCCCATCAGGTAGGCCCCGATCTGCGCATCTTTGGCCTCGCCTCGCATGATCTGGTGGAGTACGCCCTCCGCCTCATCGTCTTGCAGATGTCCAAATCGGCTGATGATGTCGATCGCACGTCGGATTTGCATCGGTCCTCGCTTCCCTTCGGTACATCCCGGTCCGTGAAAAGCCGGGACGGCAAAACCCCTCCCCGTCTCAAGGACGAGGAGGGGTCATTTCCCGCGGTGCCACCTTGTTTACCGGACGGACCCGGATCGGGTCATCCGTATCACCTTTCTGCATGCATTGCCGCGCAAGACATGCGCGCCCGATAACGGGGGCATTCCGGAGGGGCTACACACCCGAGGGCTTCACCCGCACGGCTCCCCGGTCCATTCCCCGCGTGCCTGCGCATCGCCTTTCCACCCGTCGGCGACTCTCTGGGCGCGGCCGGCGCGAGTACTCTTCCGGATCCCGGCCATTGACGTATTCAGTGCATTGAAATTAGCAGTCCCGGCCGCAGATGTCAAGGCTTTTCCTTTCCGAGACCTGGGCCCTGTGTCCCTTCTTTTCCGGGTATTGGCACGGGTTTCATCACATATCAGTCGTATCCTTATAGCCAACGCAACCCTGTGCTGGGGAAAGCGCGTCGTCTGGGGATTTGCACCGATACGTACTCCAAGACCGCCATGACCAAAACGCTGTTCACATCGCCCGCAGCGGATCATCATCACGATCCCGATCCGATTCCACCTGTAAACGATGAAGATCACCTGATGCCTCGACATCTCACCAATCGAAAAAGGCATTTCTGCCGTCGCGAGGAGAATATACGCATGAGGTGTCGCCGTCCTCTTTATTCTGTTTGTCGCCCGATCCGAAGATGGAAACAGAAGACATACGATGCCTCTTATCGATGGGGTCGATTTCCAGCTGCAAGCGGGAACAGACATCCCAACGCCCTCTTTTGCACCCAAAATGGGGCCACCTTCGTCTTCATCGACCACGTGATACGCTCGAACGAATGCGTGAACGGTTCCTTTACGGGGACCACTCGACGTAGATCGGGCTGCTCCAGGCCATTTCGCCATCCTCCTGGGTTACGCGCACATAGTATGGGTTGACGCCCTTCTCCGGTGAGGTGTCGGTGAAGGTGAACGCCGTCGACGCGGGGCCGGGCTGCTCCCGATCCAGGGAGACCGCCACCTTCTGCTGCACACCCCCGGCGTCCCAAACGCGTGGCTCGGGGGTGAGATCACGGGGGTGGAATCGAAAGGAAATCGGCTCCGTCTCGAAGGTGCAAACGGCTCCTTGCGCATCGATCAGAGGTACCACCAGCCCGTCGAGATCCCCGCTGGTAATGGAAGTCCACGTGATGAGGTGAGGCGTGCTTCCCGTGATTCCCTGGCGGGGATTGTCGAAAGCGAAGGCCTGGGGTTTCCCGAATTTGCCGTCCTCGATTTGCAGTCGACCGTCCCACCTTGTGTGGCGTCCCCGCGTCTTAAGGCGCGCGCCGCTCCAGACGATCCGGATGCGGTTGGGGGTATGTCCGTGGGGTTCAACCAGGGGATGCGTATAGAGGGGGACACGGCCCCGGAGGATCTCGACGCTGTCCAAGGGTCCTGTTCCCCTGACCCTGACCGTGATCGCGGGTGGCGTCTCGGCGGCGAAGGCCGCTCCCATCCGGTGTCCGTTACAGCGGACATCGAGCAGGATTCGCTCTCCGGTCGTGGCGTAGGTCCGGCGGGCCCGAAGCGCCTCCCAGATGTCTTCACGTGTCAGGGAGCGGGCGAGGATTCCCGCCAGGCCGCCGCGTACGCCGAAGGAAGCATCGGTCCCGTAGCTGGCGCCGGGTCGCCCCGTGTGATCGTCGCCGGCACCGATGACGCCGACACGGTGTCCGCGCTCGAGGGCCTCCCATAGGAACCACTCGAAACGTCCGTGCACCGAGCAGATTTCGATAAGGGGTTCCAGGTGGGGATCATGCAGATCCGGGTTTGCCCTTCGCCCGCCGATATGGGGAATGATGAGGGCGTCATCATGGGCCAGTTGTTCGTAAAGTTTGGTGATAGGGTAGCGATCCGTATCTCTGTCGGAGTGGTCTGGGATCTGCCAGTGGCTGGAACGGTAGATGGGTTGGTCGTCACGATAATAGATCACGTTATGGTCGCCTCCGGCGGGGGTATTGCCGGACCATTCGTATCCGAGGAAGGTCACGAAGCGGTTCGGTTCGTGAAATTCGCGGGTGTGCCGGCAAATGTCTGCCCAGTTTTCCCGCGTGATCTGGAAGTCGTTTCCCTGGTGGGTAGAGACATCGACGACGCCCACGTCCCGGGCGAAGGTGAAGTACTCGGCGACACTCCCCGTGCCGACGGTGCTGTCGGTTTGCCCGTGGAGGTCACCCCAGAACAGATGAAACCGCGGGTTATCGTCGAGACAGCGTATGGGATTACTGCGAGCAGTCAGTGCTCCGTCGATTTCCCTGGCTCCCACCCGGTGATCGCCCGGGCGGGCCCGGAGGTTTTCCAGGCGCTTTACACCGCCATCGGCGGAGGTGAAAACCACCGCCTCCGGGCATCCCTCGATCCCAGGGGGAGCCTCGATGCGCACGCGTCCGCAAAAGGATTCTGCCGGGTTTCCCCAGGCATCCTCGCCCTTTATGACCAGGGAGAAGGGACATTCGGCCACCACCTGCGTCGGCGCCAGCAGCACCAGTCGCGCGGCATCCCCGCCATGGATCCTCAGTGTCGGGGACGAGGGGATGCGCACGAACACGTTGGTTTCGAAGGATTCTACCAGTACCCGAAACTCGAAGGCGCGCTCGCGAAAGGTTTGCGCCCGGGTACCGGCCCCCTGTCCTGCAGTATCACCGAAGGTGATTCGGACGCGGTCGCCCTCCTCGAGGTAGCCATCGTACACGTGGATCGTGATGACGTGAAACCAGGGGCGGTAGTGGGCGTGGGGGTCGTGGACGGCCTGCAGTTTCGCGTCACCGTCGGTTCGGACGGTGAGGTAGTGTGGTTGGTCCGGGTGCTCCATCTGGGGGGTAGCCCAATCACTCGCCAGGCGCATGGCCACACGGATCCTACCTCCGTTATCCACTCCGTATCGACCGATGATGTAGGTGATCGTCCACGTTCCCCATTGGCCGGCGGCGATGGGTGCATCTGGTTCGAGGCGGGTGTGACCGTACCACGTGGCCGATTCCGCGGTGTTGGCGGGCATCCATTCCATGGTCTTCTCCTCCCGGGAAGTTGCCGTCGCAGTGCATCTACGCGAAAGGGTTCTCCACCCGATGGTCGAATCCCCTCGGGGTGTGTCAGAAAGGTGTCACGCCGACAGAATAGAATGGTCATGTAGTATGTGCTCCGACAAGGGGAA
>PUNF01000075.1 GCA_003552525.1 Clostridia bacterium
AGCCCAAAGCCCACGCTCAACAGGATAACCAAAATAAAAATGAGTCGTTGCATGATTAGCTGAGTGGGTTGAGTGCCGAGAGGATTCCAAAGACAAACACCAGCCCGACGACTGCAATCCCGATAAGGCCGTTTGCCTCACCGTCCAGTACGTCCTCAAATCCAGGGATTGTGACACCGCCACCCTGTGCGTCTTCGTACTGTTGAATCAGTTCCTCATGTCGTTCCTGCTGTTCTTGCCATTCTTCTTCGGTAATGTAGTTATCGTCGGTTTGAGGCTCCGAACGTTCGAAATTGGTTTCGTCGTACTCGTTGCCGTCCGAATCCGTGAATCTGACAATTTCAAACCCATCACCAAGTTGAATAGTTTCATACTGTGTCTCGTCGGTTTCGGCGTAGTATTCGATGTCTTCGACTTCGGTGATTGCGTTCTCCAACTGGTCCGATAGGTCAATAGTCCATTCCTCACTATCTTCGTCTTCGGTGAGTTCGCTTGTTGTGAACTCGGCGGTTTCACCAGCAGCCGTATCTACAACGTAGAGTGTGTCAGGGAAGGGTTCAGAGGTTAGCGTTAGTGTACCGCCATCTACGCCCTCATCGTACGCCGACCATGTTCCCTGCCCCTGTGATATATCGTACGTGAAGTAGATCGAGCCGGGATAAATCTCGTCTCCGTCTTCGTCAGTGTCATCAGGAAGTACCGTACCTGTTTCGAGTGTTTTGTCACCAGTGTATGCCAGTTGGCCGTACAGCGTGGCTTCAATATCGGGAATGTATATCTCGGCTTCGCGTTCGAGATCGACGCCCACGTTCAACGCTTGCAGGTCAGCGATTGCCTGCGGGAAGTCCTCGTCTTCTGCTGTTAGTTCTGCCATCTCTCGCGGAGTGAGTAGTTCGTCAACGTCGAGTTCGCCTGACTGCACTTCGCCGTAGATGTTGTCTACCCAAATTGCTATTTCGTCGTGGACGGTGTCCATCTCGCTTTCGAGTTCAGAAATAACATCGTTCCAGTCGTCGTATTTCAGGAACTCGAAGTAGTTGCCATCATGGTCAACTTCGACGTGAGTTTCAAAGTCACCATTGCCGGAAAGTGCGTCGTAGAACTCCTCAAAGGAGCGATCAAAATGGTTATCGTGGCCCTGTATCCCGAGTCGTTCGATTTCGAACTCGGAGCCATCAGGAAGTTCAACCTCACGGGTTTCGCCCCACTCGTCGCCGTACTTGTTTAGGTCGCTGTCAGTTTTGTCGCCAACACCGAAGGGAGCAGAGGCTTCGTCAGTTTCCGAAGCGGATTCTCTCAGTGCGAGCAGTTGTTGGACATTTTCGTTCCACGACTTCAGGATGTTTTCAAGAACTTTTGTATGCCGGACTGTAACCTCGTTTTGTGCCGCATTTACTACAGTGGACTCAGATTCTTGGGCGTTAAGTTCATCCACAGCCGCGATTTTAGCGTCTGCATATGCTGAATTGGCAGACCCTTCGATGATATTCACGTTGTCAATGAAAGTCGACTGATTGTCTGATTTCCGTGTTTGGAGAATATTGTACGCTCCGTTTTCCCAAGTTTCAGCAGCGGCTTCTTCGGGAGGGGTTTCTGTGCCGAACAGGTCTGAATCACGAAGGGACCAGCCGAGAGAAACGCCCGCAGTAGTCGCAAGCCCAGCCGCAGCCACAGCCGGAGCGATAGCCTCGGATTCTTGGACCGGCCCGGCGTCGAGGCGGATCGCGCCAGTCGACACACCCGCGAGAGTCGCCCCGCCGACTGCCGACCGCCGGAGTAGACCGCGCCGGGTCATCCCAGAATTTTGGACCGTGGGCGTGGGCTGCTTGTTGTCTGTGCTATCCGTCGTTTGCTGTGTTGAACTCATAAAATGGAATCTCCAGTGCGGTTAGGCGACGTAACTCAGGAACGTCACAGCGGTAGTTGTGTACAGGAAGAACACGAGCTGGACGAGATCGTGCCAGAAGACGAGCGATTCAAACGCCGGCATGAACACCGTCAGGATTGGTGCCACCAGAGCGACCACGAAGACTGCAATCGCCTCTTGAGAGTGCGAGGTGTCGCTATTCATGATGTTGGTGAGCACAATCCAGACGGTTCCGAACAGCGTGATGAACAGCGCTGCAGAGAGATCTGCACCGCCAAGCGTCCAGATCGGGTCCATCATGTCGTAGCCACCGAAGACGTCGATGCTAAACGAGAAGATCCCGAAAATCATGGACGCCCCGAGTGGGACGATCATGAGTGCCAGTACGTCGATCAGGTCAATCTGGTTCGGGCCTGATTTCAGGTTCCCGAAGGTGTATGAAGTTGCCATATGGCAGTTGTAATGAATCCCGCACGTGTGCGAAAATCTCCGTTTTTAATCGGATCTGTGGATCTAATCTGATTAGTACCGAATATTGAATATCTCGGAGCTAGATGTAATTGTATGGTGCGAGAAATCAGGAAGCTCCGAGATCTCGGGAACGGCTCAGGTGGTATCACCCTGCCGAAGAAGTTCCTTCGAGAGTTCGAGCTTGTCGACGATAACGATGAGTTGGCCGACGCCCACATTATTGTAGAGAAAGACG
>PUNF01000085.1 GCA_003552525.1 Clostridia bacterium
CGGGCTGCGTTGTCCCGCGCATCCTGTGGCCCGCGCCCTGGTCCGCGAAGCCGGCCCCATTACCTCTCCCAGCGCGAATCTCAGCGGTCGGCCCAGCCCGCGCACTGCCGATGCCGTGCGAGGCGACCTGGATGGGCGGATCGCGGCCATTATCGATGCCGGAAAGACCCCGGGGGGACGGGAATCGACCGTGGTCGACGTGCGTCACGGTATATCGGTCCTCCGGGAAGGGGCGATCGCATCCGGGGAGATCTTCGCGGCATTGGAAGAGGACGACGAGGCACGGGTGCAGGCCGATACCGTATTGTTCGTGTGCACGGGAAACACCTGCAGGAGCCCGGTTGCCGCCGCGCTCTTGCGCAGCCATCTCGCCGAACGGGGCCTTTCGGTGGCCTCAGCCGGTACCCACGCGTTCCCGGGGGCGGCGGCCAGCGACGGATCGCGAGAGGCCGCGCGCGAGGTGGGATTGAACCTCTCGGGGCATCGCTCCCGGGGGCTGGAAGATGTATGCTGGTCACGGGTGCTGTTGGTCGTCGCCATGACCCAACGACATGCCGCGGCCGTGCGGGAGTTTTTCGACAACCGCGACGTGGCCAACCGCCCGCCGGTGGAAACCGTGTCATCGCTTACCGGCGGCGGGGATGTCCCCGATCCGCTGGGGGGTGCGCAAGAACATTATCGTGAAACGCTCTGCACTTTACGGGCGGCGATACCGGAGGTCTTGGCTGCCGTGGACCGGCAGCGCTCGGAAGGAGGACGATCGTGAATCGATCGCAACCGCGGGAACCGCAATTCCGAAGGGTGGTCGTGGCCTGTGACCACGGCGGTCTCGCCCTCAAGGACGAGGTGTTGGATATGCTGGGGGAACTCGGGGTCGAGCCGGTGGACCTCGGTACATATACATCCGATTCCGTGGACTACCCCGCTTACGCGGGTGCTGCGGCGCGTCGCGTGGCGGGAGGGGAGGCCGAGGCGGCTATCCTCATCTGTGGCACGGGAATCGGCATGGCCATCGCGGCCAACAAGTTCCCCGGCATCCGGGCCGCCACCTGTTCCGAGGAGTTTTCCGCCCGGATGGCACGGGCACACAATGATGCCAACGTGCTCGCCCTCGGTGCCCGGGTGATCGGGGCCGGGCTGGCGCGTGAACTGGTCCGTTGTTTTTGTACCACGGGCTTTGAGGGCGGGAGGCACGCCCGGCGGGTGGATGCCATCGGCGCGCCACAGCGGGGGGAATGCGGATCATGAGCCGGGACCTTTGTGGGCGGGTATCCCGCGATACGCGGGATGCGGCGCGGCGATTGCTGGCGATCGCGCGTCCCGAACCGGGTTCGGCTTTCGTGCTCGGGTTGAGTACCAGTGAACTGGTGGGCGAAAACATCGGCTCCTCGTGGGATACTGGATTGGCCGCTGCCGTCATCGACCCGCTCCGAGGGATCCTGGCCGATGCCGGGGTTCATCTCGCGGTGCAGTGCTGTGAACACCTCAACCGGTGCCTGGTGGTCGACGAAGATTGTTTCCGTTCCCTTGGTTTGCGCGAGGTATCGGTGATCCCCCGCCCGGGTGCCGGGGGTGCCGGGGCTGCCTACGCCTTCGATTCGACCCGATCCCCGCGGGTGGTCGAGGAAATCGAGGGGCACCTGGGCATGGATATCGGGGATACCTTCATCGGCATGCACCTGAGGCCCGTGGTGGTACCGGTGCGACTCGATGTCCGCGAGGTGGGTGCCGCGCGCCTTACCGTGGCACGGACGCGACCGCCGCTGGTCGGAGGAGAAAGGGCGGAATATCCCCCGGATCCGGCCAAGGAATGCCCGGGTAGTTCACGGTCTTGTTAAATCCCGGAAAGGGGTCTGGGAAATCCTCCGGTTGGAATGGTACAATCGGGATGATTGTGAGTAATGCCCGTGCGAGAGGGGGGCGAGTGAAATCGGTGTCCTGATTCCCTTGTTGCTGGCCCTGGTCCTGGGTTTGGCCATCACTCCCGTCGTGCGGCGGGTGGCGCTGTATTTCAATTGCATGGATCACCCGGTGGACCGGAGCGTACACTGTGCACCCATTCCCTTCCTCGGTGGCGTGGCGATATACTTGGCCTTCGCCGCCAGTTCCTTGTTGTTCTTTGACCTATCCGACCCGACCGTGCAGGGGATCCTGATCGGCGGCGGGGTGATCGTGGGCATCGGCGTGCTCGACGATCTCTTCCAGATGCCCGCCTGGCTGAAACTGCTCGGGCAGATCGCGGCCGCGTTGATCCTGGTGCAGTTTGGCATCCGGATTGATCGGCTGTCCAACCCCGCGGGGGGATTCTTCTACTTCAACGGATGGGCCGTGCCCTTTACGCTGCTATGGGTCGTGGCGTTTACCAATGCGCTCAACTTTGTCGATGGCCTGGACGGCCTGGCCGCCGGGATTGCCGCCATCGCGTCCATTACCCTGCTGGTGGTCGGCATACAGACCGGTCAGCCCGTCGTCGCGGTGCACATCACCGCCCTGTTGGCCGGGGCGGCCCTGGGTTTCCTCCCGTACAATTTCAACCCGGCGCGCATCTTCATGGGTGATGCCGGCGCGATGTTCCTGGGTTACGCCCTCGCGGCGGTGTCGATCGCCGGGACCCTCAAGAGTACCGCGGCCATCGCTCTCGGAATCCCGGTGCTCGCCATCGGGTTGCCGGTGATGGATGCGTTATTCGCGGTGATTCGCCGATACAGAAACGGCCAGGCGTTTTACCAGGCGGACAAGGAGCACCTCCATCATCGCCTGCTACAGATGGGCCTGAACCAGCGCGAGGCGGTGGTCCTGATGTACTGTATCAGCGGATGGATGGGCATCAGTGCGCTGGCGATCACCAGCCTGCGTGCGGCCCCGGGTCTTGGTGTAATGGCCTTCGTATTCGCATCGTTTTACCTCGGAGCACGGCGCTTCGGAATTATCGATATCGAACGGAGAGAAGGAGTTCGTTGAGTCGCAAGCGGATCGTATGTACCTTCGGGACCCGACCGGAAGCCATCAAGATGGCCCCCGTGGTAAAGGCACTTCGTCGACATACCCATTGGGAGACGATCACGGCGGTGACCGGGCAGCATCGGGAAATGCTCAAGCAGGTGATGGCACTGTTCGGCCTCGAGGCCGAGGTCGATCTCGATATCATGACCCACGCGCAAAGCCTCACCGATATCACCACCCGGTGCCTGCAGGGCCTGGAGCCGGTGTTCGCGGATATCCGGCCGGACATGGTCCTGGTGCACGGGGATACCACGACCACCCTGGCGGCCTCCCTGGCGGCCTTTTACCAGCAGATCCCCGTCGGTCACGTCGAGGCGGGTCTGCGCACCTTTGATCCCATGCAACCTTTTCCCGAGGAAATGAACCGCGTGCTGACCGACCGGATCGCAACCCTGCACTTCGCACCGACGAATTTGAACCGTCGGCACCTTGAAAGGGAAGCCGCGTCGGGGGATACTATCTTTGTGACCGGAAACACGGCCATCGATGCCCTGTTCGAAGTGACCGACCCGGATTACCGGTTCGCATCCGATGTTCTGGGCGCTGCCCCCTGGGGGGATAGACCCCTGGTGGTGTGCGACGTACATCGCCGCGAGAGCTTCGGTGATCCGATCAGGCGGGTGGCCCGGGCACTGCGGGAGCTGGTGGAGCGGGAGCGGTTGCACCTCGTGCTCTCGGTGCACCCCAACCCCGAGGTGAGTGGACCGCTCCGCGCGGCGCTCGAGGGTGTCCCGGGGGTGTCGCTGGTCGAGCCCGTGGGATACGGCGACTGGGCAAACCTGATGGCGCGCGCACACTTCATCGTCACCGACTCCGGGGGCTTGCAGGAGGAGGCGCCGGCGTTGGGGGTCCCGGTTCTACTGACCCGGGATAAGACCGAGCGCCCCGAGGCCGTGGAGGCGGGAACGGTATTGCAGGTCGGCGGGGACGGTTCGCGGTTGCTCGAGGCGGCCCGGCGGCTGCTCACCGACCCCGGGGAACATACGCGGATGGCATCGGCCCGCAATCCCTACGGAGATGGCCATGCCGCCCGGCGCATCACCGAGTTTTTGCAGTGGTACTTTGGATTTCGGCAGGCGCGTCCGGATCCGTTTTGCGGTTTGGACGCCGAGCCATGCTGGGGAGGTTGATGACTTGGACAATTTCACGGTCTACATGTGGCCGCTGATCAATCTCGTGGTCCTCGTGTACCTGTTCTTCCGCTATGCAAGGGAACCCCTGGTAAACTACGTCTCGAATTATCGCCAGGAAGTCGATGATTCGCTGGAGCGGGCCGAGGCGGACCGCACGCAAGCCGAGGATCAGCTTGATTCGTGGAGACGCCGGTGGGAGACCATCGACGGCGAGATCGATACCGTCATGGAACGTGCACGCGAGACGGCCCGGCGCCGACGCGAGCAGTTGGACCGGGAGGCGGAGGCCGAGCGCGAGCACCGCCAGAACCGGGTGGAAGAGAGCTTGCGCCGGGATCGCGAGAAGGTCGTACAGTCTTTGCGTGCCGATGCGGCGCGCATCCTGGTGGATTCGACGGCCGCCACGCTCCGGGAAGTGGTCACCGAGGACGACCAGGAACGCCTGTTGGTCGCGTTTACCCGGGAACTGGAGGATGTGCGATGACGAGTTCGGCACAACGATATGCCGGGGTGCTCTTCGAAGTCGCAACGGATCGCGACGAGGTGGAGGCGGTCTCGGAGGGACTCGAGTGGCTGGTGCGGCTGGTTCGCGAGGTCGATGAGTTCCGCTCCATCTGGCTGCACCCGGTGCTCGGTGGCGAATTGAAAATGGAGATCCTGGATCCGGTGCTCGAGGACCTCGATTCCCTCGTGCGGGATTTCACGGCCCTGCTGGTGCAACGGAGCCGCGAGTCGATCCTGGAGGATATCCGGGATGCCTACGAAGACATGTGTTTGCAGGCCCGGGGGATCACCCGGGTCCAGGCATATTCCGCCCAGGCGCTCGACGAGGATACGCGTGGCGAACTGGCCCGGGGTTTATCGCGGCTGGGGTACGAAGAAGTGGTGATCGATGAGCACCACGATCCGTCCCTTTTGGGAGGGCTCATGGTTCGCATCGGTGACCTCAAGATCGACGGCAGCCTGCGTCGTCGCCTCGACGATATTGACGAGGCATTGTCCCGCGATGCGTAGACGCGGGACGGCGGGCGCGGCGCAGTTACGGAAGAGGTGAGCGGATGTGAGCGTCAGAATTGACGAAGTAAGTTCCATCCTCCGCCAGCAGCTGGAGCGTTACCAGGTGGAGATCGATGTCGATAACGTCGGCACCGTGATCGAGGTGGCCGATGGTGTGGCACTGGTGCACGGCCTGGGAGACGCCATGGCGGGGGAACTCCTGCAGTTTAGTACCGGGGTGTACGGGATCGCGTTCAACCTGGAAACCGACGCGGTTGGTGCGGTCATCCTCGGCCACTTCGCCGACATCAAGTCCGGGGACGAAGTCCGGACGACCGGGCAAATCGTGGAGGTACCGGCCGGCGAGGAGATGCTGGGTCGCGTGGTCAACTCCCTGGGTATGCCCATAGATGGCGAGGGCGGGATCGAGACGGATCAAAACCGGCCCATCGAGATCAAGGCCCCGGGCGTCATATACCGCCAGAGCGTGAACACGCCGCTGCAGACGGGTTGGAAAGCCATCGACGCCATGATCCCCATCGGCCGGGGACAGCGGGAATTGATCATCGGGGATCGCCAGACCGGAAAGACGGCCCTGGTCCTCGATACCATCATCAACCAAAAGGACAGCGACGTGATCTGCGTATACGTGGCGGTCGGGCAGAAGGCGAGCACGGTGGCCAGCGTGGTGGATACGCTCAAGCGCCACGGGGCCATGGACCATACCATCGTGGTATCCGCCACGGCCAGCCAGCCGGCACCGCAGCTTTACATTGCGCCGTACACCGGTTGCGCCATCGGCGAGCATTTCATGTACGAGCACAACCGGGACGTCCTGGTCATCTACGACGATTTGACCAAGCACGCGTGGGCATATCGCGAGATGTCTTTGCTCATGCGCCGTCCTCCCGGGCGCGAAGCCTTCCCCGGGGACATCTTCTACCTCCACTCTCGCCTGTTGGAGCGGGCGGCGAAACTGAGCGATGACATGGGCGCGGGTTCTTTGACGGCCCTGCCCATCGTCGAAACCCACGGGGGTGACATCAGCGCGTACATTCCCACCAACCTGATCTCCATCACCGACGGACAGATCTTCCTCGAGGCCGACCTCTTCCACGCGGGCGTACGACCCGCGGTAGACGTCGGGCGCTCGGTATCGCGGGTGGGGAGTGCCGCCCAGGTGCCCGCCATGAAGCGCGTGGCCGGCCGCCTGCGCCTGGACCTGTCCCAGTACAGGGAGCTCGAGGCCTTTGCCCAGTTCGGATCCGATCTCGATCGCGCGACGCAGGCCCGGCTCGCCCGTGGAGAACGGGTCACCGAGGTATTGAAGCAGGGCGAACGGGAGCCCGCAGCGGTCGAGGATCAGGTACTTTCCATTTACATGGCCGTCAACGGCTGGTTGGACGAGATCCCGGTAGAGAAGGTGCAGGCGTACGTCGACGCCTTCATCCAGCACGTCTACGACAATCGCGCGGAGATTCTCGACAGCCTGCGCGAGGAATGGAAGATTACCGACGCGCTGGCGGCGGAGCTGGATGCCGCCCTCGAGGCCTTCGGAGAAGAGGACGATGGGGTGCAGCGAGGCGCACAGAGCGCCTCCTGAGGACGGTTCGTACCGAGGAGGTGAGAACCGGGATTCCGCGGGGGATCCCGGTGCACAGTGGCCAACGCCAGAGATATTCACCGCCGCATTCGGGCGGTAGACAACACGAGGCAAATCACGCGGGCCATGGAGCTGGTCGCCCGCACCAAGCTGCGGCGCGCCCAGGAACAGGCGGTATCCGCCCGGCCCTATGCCGAGGCCCTGGTGGGTCTCCTGCGTCGCGTGGCCGGTCGCGGGGGCGACCATCGCATGTCGCCGTTTTTCGACGTGCGCCCGGTCAATCGTCGCCTGGTGATGCCCATCAGCGCCGACCGTGGCCTTTGCGGCAGCTACAATAGCAACGTGCTGCGCAAAGCGCGCGAAGTCGTCGGTGACGACGACCCTGATCACCTTCGGCTCGCACCCGTCGGACGCAAGGGGCGCGACCATTTCCGCTACCGCGGATACGACATATACGAGGAATTCATCAACATCGGCGAAGAGGCGGACCTCGGGCTGGCGCATACCCTCGCCCGCATGGCCACCTACGAGTTCAACGCGGGGCGCGTGGACGAGGTGATCCTGGTTTTCACCGAGTTCAAGTCGGTTTTCCGCCAGGTCCCGCGGGCCTTTCGTCTCCTTCCCATCGATCCGTCCGAGGCGTTGGACGACGGGGAGGCGACTGCGAGAGAGGATCACGGCGTATCCAGTCTCTATCTTTACGAACCGAGCCCGGCCGTTATCTTCGAGGAATTGCTCCCGCGGTTCGTGGTCAATTCGATATTCCGCGCCCTGACCGAGTCCAAGGCCAGCGAGCAGGCATCGCGGGTGACCGCGATGAAGAGCGCGACGGATAACGCCGGAGAACTCATCGAAGAGCTTACGCGCCAGTACAACCGGGTGCGTCAGGCACAGATTACCCGAGAAATTACCGAGATCGCCGGCGGCGCCGAGGCCCTGGCCGCCGCGCGCGGCGAGCGCTAGGGGAGGCAGGAGCATATCATGGCAACGGAAGAAAGAGCGATCGACGCCGACGGCACCGTGGTACAGGTACTCGGTCCCGTGGTCGACGTGCAATTCGAGGGCGATCATCTGCCCAACATCTACAACGCGGTGACCATCGACCGCGAAGAAGGCGAAGTGCTGGTGCTCGAGGTGGAGCAGCAGCTGGGCAACAACACGGTGCGCTGTATTGCGATGGATTCCACCGACGGACTGTACCGGGGCATGCGGGCACACGACCTGGGACGGCCCATCACCGTCCCGGTGGGTCCCGAGGTGCTCGGGCGCATGTTCGACGTGTCCGGCAAGGCCATCGACGGCCTGGACCCTGTCGAGGAATCCGAGCGCTGGCCCATCCATCGCCCGGTGCCCGACGTGGCGGACGTCGACCCGGCCACGGAGATGCTGGAGACGGGCATTAAGGTGATCGACCTGATCGCGCCCTTCGCCCGGGGCGGCAAGGTCGGCCTCTTCGGGGGCGCCGGGGTCGGCAAGACCGTGTTGATCATGGAGTTGATCCACAACGTGGCCTTTGAGCACGGCGGATTCTCCGTGTTTGCCGGCGTGGGGGAACGGACCCGCGAGGGCAACGACCTGTACGAGGAGTTGAAGGAATCGGGCGTGTTGGACAAGACGGCGCTGGTGTTCGGCCAGATGAACGAGCCGCCCGGCGCGCGGTTCCGGGTGGGCCTCGCCGGCCTCACCATGGCGGAGTATTTCCGCGAGGAAGAGGGCCGCGACCTGCTGATGTTCATCGACAACATCTTCCGCTTCACCCAGGCCGGATCCGAGGTGTCCGCGCTGCTCGGGCGCATGCCCT
This sequence comes from Clostridia bacterium, assembly GCA_003552525.1. Classification (GTDB taxonomy): domain Bacteria; phylum Bacillota; class Sulfobacillia; order SLMV01; family SLMV01; genus CSSED11-154. Next base: position 8,537 of record PUNF01000085.1, read on the forward strand.
CGGCGGTGGGATATCAGCCCACGCTGGCCACCGAGATGGGGAACCTCCAGGAGCGGATCACCAGTACGCGCAAGGGCTCCATTACCAGCGTGCAGGCGATCTACGTACCGGCGGACGATTACACCGACCCGGCCCCGGTGACCACCTTCGCCCACCTCGACTCCACCGTTCGACTGGAACGGGCCATCGTGGAGCGCGGAATCTATCCCGCGGTGGATCCCTTGACATCCACGTCCCGGATCATCGATCCCTCCGTGGTCGGTGACGAGCATTACGGTGTGGCCCGGGGTGTGCAGCAGATCCTGCAGCGATACAAGGACCTACAGGATATCATCGCCATCCTCGGCATGGACGAGCTGCCCGACGAGGATAAGCTGACGGTACAGCGGGCCCGCAAGATCGAGCGTTTTCTCTCCCAGCCCTTCTTCGTGGCGGAGGTCTTCACCGGTACCCCGGGATGCTACGTATCGGTCAAGGATACCGTGCGAGGCTTCGACGAGATCATCAGGGGAGAGCACGATGAACTGCCCGAGGAGGCCTTTTACATGGTCGGCACCATCGAAGAGGCGGTGGAGAAAGGGCAGAAGTTGATGGAGGAGGACGCGTGATGGCCCAGGGACGGTTGACCCTCGAGGTGATCACCCCGAGTGGGGCGCACCCATCGGAGTCCGTGGATTACGTGGTGCTCCCGGGGGCGGATGGATACATCGGGATCCTGCCCAGCCACATCAGCCTGGTTACCGCCCTCAAGGCGGGCGTGTTGTCCTATCGCCCCGGTGGTGCGGATCCCGGTTCCCCGAAGACGGTGGTGGCGGTCAGCGGCGGTTTCGCCGAGGTATCCGATGATGTCGTCACCGTGCTCGCGGACACGGCGGAGTATGCCGAGCATGTCGACGTGGAACGGGCCCGCGCCGCGCTCCGGCGGGCGGAGGAGCGCCTCGAGTCCGGCAAGGACGACATCGACGCCGCCCGGGCCCGGACGGCATTGGAGCGGGCCGTGACCCGCCTGCGCGCGGCCGGAGAAGACGAGCCCACCGGCAATAGTTGAGCAGAACACGTGGCAAGATCGAGGGGTCGGGCCCCGCCGGGGGTTCGGCCCCGTGTCTTTTTCACCCGCGTGCAGGGAACGGGTACGGGTACGTCGAAGAATACCCGTCACCGGCAGTCCCATGACGACGGCCGGAAGATGAATCAGTCGACAACCGCAGGAGGATACTCGAAAGGGCAAACCCATCGCGAGGTGGGGGCGCAAAGTCCGAATCCCCAGGGGATGGCCGGACTGCCGAAGGTATCGTGGTCGGAAATCCCACCGCTTTCGTGACGCGCACCGCCCCCCGGGTTCCCCGGGTATCCCCGCGATACATCAAATGTACTGGAGTGAATGTCCATGCTGAGGGGCATCTATACCTCCGCGTCGGGGATGATGGCGAACGCCCATTCCCAGCGGATCATCGGGGACAACCTATCCAACGTCAATACGCCGGGCTATCGTACGCAGCAGGCCCACCTATCGCCCTTCGCCGGCGCCTTCCTTTCGCGGACCGGCGTCGGATCCTCCCCGGGGTTCCCGGGGTCCTCGACGCCCATGGGAAGTGCCGCCATGGGGAGCCGTCTTTCGGAGATCTCTACGAGTGAGGCCGGGGGCCGGCTGGAGTCCACCGGTCGCGTGACCGACCTCGCCCTCGCGGGTCCGGGTTATTTCGCCGTGGACACCGGGGAGGAGGTTCGCCTGACGCGCGCCGGCAACTTCACCGTCGATGGTGAGGGTTACCTGGCCACGCCCGCGGGCGATCGCCTGCTCGGGTTGGAGGGACCCATACGGCCGGGAGAAGAGGGTTTCGGGGTCGACGGTGCCGGGCGCGTGTACCGCGGGGACACCCTGGTGGACCAAATCGCCTTGGTGCAGCCCGACGAACAGGAAAGCCTGGAGCGGACCGAACGCGGGTTGGTTCGATTGCTGGGCCGCGACCCCGAGGCGGCGCTCGCACCCGTGGATCCCGAGGGGGAGACCGAGGTCTTGCAGGGCAAGCTCGAGCTCTCCAACGTCGACCTGGTAGAAGAGATGTCGCGCATGATGGCGACGTTCCGTAGCTTCGGATCGAATCACTCGGCGCTTCAGATACAGGACGAATCGATCGAGCAGGCGCTTCGCATCATCAACAACCTGTAGCGGGGATGGGGGAACTCACTTGTTCGGCCACATGAGGATGTCGACACTCGGGATGAAGGCAGGGCAAACGATGCTGGATGTCACCGCCCACAACGTGTCCAACGTGAATACCGTGGGATACCGCAGTGGACGGGTGGATTTCGAAGATCTGGCCTACGCGGGGTTGGTCGAGTTGGACCGCGGTGCGCCGCTTCGGGGGGCGGCTACCGGCGGCATCGAGAGCGCGCCGGTGCACGCGGCGCGGGGGCACGGGGTCCGGCCCGAGGGCGTGAGCCTCTCGGAGGAGTCCGGACCGATGAGCCGCACCGACGTCCCGACCGACCTGGCCGTGGAGGGCGAGGGATACTTCGTCCTGGTGGACGGGGCCGGCGAACCCGCCGGCTACACGCGGGACGGGGCATTTCGGGTGGATGCCGATGGAGCCCTGGTGCACGGCTCGGGGGCCTTTCTCGCGGACGGCGCGGGAGAGGTGCTGCGGGTGCCCATTGATGAGGAGGTCAATACCCTGCTGGTGGATGCGGACGGGGCGGTGTCGGTCGTGGGTCCCGGGGACGCAACGGAGGCCCTCGGGGAGCTGGCACTCATGGTACCGGGCGACGGCGAGCGCCTGGTGCGGGGTGGGGCCAACACCCATTTCCTGGTCGATGAAGCGGGCGCATTCGTCGAGGGAGCGCTGCGCGCGCCGGGCGAGGACTCCGGTGTCATCCTCCAGGGTTTCCTGGAGGGGTCGAATGCCGATTTGGCCTGGGAGATGTCGCGCATGATCCTGGCGCAACGGGCGTTCCAGCTGAACGCGCGTTCCCTGCAGACCGCCGACGACATGTTCGAGATGGCCAACCACATGCGCCGCTGACCGCCGGACGAGGAAAGCCGCCGCCGACGGAGAAGGATACCCCGGAGGTGGTTGGACGATGGATCGATCCGAGGGTATTCCGCTGCCGCTTGACCGGGCCGCGATAGAAGACCTTTTGCCGCACCGCGCGCCCTTCCTTTTTCTCGACCGGGTAACCGGGCTGGTGCCCGGGGAATCCGCGTCGGGACATCTCGACATCACCGGAGACGAACCACTGCTCGCGGGACACTTTCCCGGCCGCCCCGTGTGGCCGGGCGTGCTCACCGTCGAGGCCCTGGCACAGCTTTGGGGCGCCTGCGACGCCGCCGCCCGGGAGACTCCCGGTGCGGGGGGACTCGGTGTCTTTGCGGCGGCGGACAAGGTGCGCTTTCGCCGGATGGTGGTGCCCGGAGATCGCCTTTGTTTGCATGTGAGCCTGCAGCGTCGCCGCGGGCCCTTTACTCGTGTGCGGGCGGAGGC
>PUNF01000062.1 GCA_003552525.1 Clostridia bacterium
AAACTGGTCATAAATAAAGGTGAAAGAGACGGACTGGAGCTTGGCCAGAGCGGGGAAATTATCAGACCTGGAGATCCGGATTCTATACGAATTCAGGATAGAATAATTGGGGCAGCAGAAGTAACTGAACTGGATGCTAATAGTGCTATTCTAGAAACCATTTATATTGATCAGGATCCTGAAGTCGGCGATATGTTTAATGTTACAATTGAGGACGTCCCTTTGGAAAGCTATACTGCTACTATTACCATAACGGATGAAAATGGGGAAATAATAGAGAGTGATGCAGAAGCTTTTAGGGTTAATTATGACGATGGTGTATTTGATGATTTTTATTATGATGAAGATGAAAAGGAGTTAACTGGAACGGTTGAACTTGCAGGTGAAGTGGATCTGACACTTGAGGTTAATAATGATAAAGTTGAAGAGGGAAAATTTCTAATTGAAGGAGAGCAAACAGTAAGTCCAAATAATCTCGATGCTGTATTTAAAGTAGAATTTATAATGAATACTAATGATGCAGAATCTCAATGAGGTAAAAATTTGTTATTGAGCCTTACGCCGTTCACCGGACTACCGGTGGTTAATGAGCAAAAAGCCGTAATCGGAATCATAACACGAGCGGGATATTTAAAAAGCTATTTATGGAATTCCTGGCTTGGCGCCTGCTCGATTTTCATTAACGCTGCTCTGTGCTATAATGGAGGCAGGAAATTACAGCTGACCAATCGCATGGCTTTGCCAGCCGGAGGGGGAGAAGCATGTACGGGATTACACTCATAGGGGTGCTGGTTATTCTCGGTGGCGTTATCGCCTACATCGGAGATAAGATCGGCATGACCGTGGGTAAAAAGCGGCTAACCCTCTTTGGCCTGCGCCCCAAGCACACTTCGATTCTCGTCACCATAATTACCGGGATCGTCATTTCCACCCTCTCGCTGACCGTGCTCACCCTGGCCTCCCAGGATGTCCGCACGGCCCTGTTTGGGATGGAAGAGCTAAAAACGCAGCTGGTATCCCTGGCCCGGGCCGTGGACGAGAAGGACGAGGAACTGGAGGACGTGCAGGATAAGTACGACGGGCTCACGCGGGAGATCGCGGCCAAGGAAGATCGGCTCGTCGATCTGCAGCATGAGCTGGAGGAACTGGTGGCCGAGCGCCAGGAATACATGGAGCGGCTCGAGGGGAAGCGCGGCGAGCTGGACGAAGCCCGGACCGCGATCGAATCCCTGAGCGAGACCCGGGATGAGCTCGAGTCCAGGGTGGAGGAGCTGACCGCCCAGCGCGGCGAACTCCAGAAGCAGATCACCGAACTCACCCAGGCCAAAGAGTACTACGAGGAGAGCCTGGTCCGCGTGCGGACCGAGGATATTATCTTCCAGCCCCGCGAGGAGCTGGCGTCCGTCGTTATCCGGGGCGGAGAGGACGAGCGCATCCGCAGCGGCATGCGGGAACTCATGGAGGACGCCATGCAGCACTCCCTGATGCGCGGGGCCCGCCCGGAGACCGACGGCGGAAGCCCCATACGCCTCCGCGAGTACGAGCTCAAGCAGACGAATGACATCCTCGAAACCCTGGACGGCCAGGAGATCATCGTCCGTCTGGTGGCCACCTCCAATACCGTCCGCGGGGAGCCGGTGAATGTGCGCTTTGAGCTGCACGAGAACAAGCTAGTGTTCAGCGAGGGCGAAGCCATAGCCTCGGTCACGATCGACGGCAGCAAAAGTTCGAGCGAGATTCAGAATATCCTGCTCTCCGAGCTGTTGCTCGATGTCAACCATAAAGCCCAGGATCGGGGTATGCTGCACAAATCCATAGGCGGTGAGGTGGGGGAGCTGTCCCCGACGGACTTCTTCGACATTGTGGAGGAGATCCTGGATCGCGAGGGCCCGGTCGAGGTCACCGCGTACGCCGCCCACGACGCCTGGACCAAGCCGCCGTTGAATATCGAGCTCATAATCAGTGATGTCTGACAGGCCGTCCTTTTTCCGGCGTTGACTGTCCCCGCAGGTATGCGTGGATTATTTCCACAACGATTTGCAATGCAGGTGATAGTATGTCCGTACTGGCCATAGATCCCGGACGGGAGAAGTTCGGCTGGGCGGTGGTGGCCGAAAGCAGCGCGGTGCTGGCCATGGGTGTCGATGCCACCTCCGACTTCTCCCGCAGGATAGAGGCTCTGTTGATCGCACACCGCCCGCAGGCCATCGTGATCGGCGACCGTACCGGGAGCAAGGCCCTGGCCGCGAAGCTCGAGGCCTCCACCTCCCTGCCGCTGCACCGGGTGGACGAGCACAACACCACGCTCGTGGCCCGGAGGCGCTACTTTGCGGCCAACCCACCCCGCGGGCTGCGCAGGCTCCTGCCCACCACTCTCCAGACCCCACCCCGCGCCTACGACGACTACGTGGCGCTTATCCTTGCCGAACGCTTTTTAACCACCGTTTCCTGCCGCGACGACCTGTAATTACCAGCTCACCAGAGGAGGATATTGTCGAAGGGCGTAGAATAGATTAACTAGAGCAGAAAGATGTAAAAGCAAAGGTGAATTCCCTTTCTGGCGC
>PUNF01000027.1 GCA_003552525.1 Clostridia bacterium
GAAGTACTTCGACATGGCGGAGTACTGGGAGTGGCAAAAGCCAAAAGACACAACTCAGGACAAGGCGGCCGACAATTGAACAGCGAGAGGGAAAGTACACACAAATCCGGACTTGACCCGGAGGGCTGGCTTTCCGATGCTTGGCGTGACGTTCCTTACATGCATTGCCATACCTCTAATGTGATGCCGGACTCTGCTTACAGGAATTGCGCCCAGTAAGCCCCCTTATCACGGAGTGCGGAAGCCCCGTTTGGGAGGGAAAAGAGAACTCTCATCCAGTCTCGTTGAATCCTGCACTAACATCCCTCGAGGATCAGCACCGGCGAATTTGAACCACGGCTCTATGTGCCAAGTTAGGCTAATCTTGAGCGATGCCCTCCCAGAACAACTGTCGACAAAGACACTCTTAGGTGGGCTGGTGGACGATGTCTAGTGTTGTCGTAATGCCGCGCCTCAGAGGGATCTGAGCATTCCGACCAGCATACTGTAAGCATCCAACACATGGATCGAATGATGGACGGGCCTACTAGACATGTAGTCGAGACAGCCAAGTATAGAATCGAGCGAGCGACCCAGACCCTTGTTACACTGGAGTTGAACATTTCCTGCAATTACTCAGGTCTCCAGAAAAGATAAATCCCCCGTTTTCCCTATTGGGACGGGGGATTCTTCGTGTCGGGCTGCGGGGATTTGAACCCCGGACCTCTTGAACCCCATTCAAGCGCGCTACCAAACTGCGCTACAGCCCGATCGCTGCAGATTAGACTATACCACAGCCGCTGGCCGGCGACAACGTAACCCACGGTTTTTCGCCTGCACACGGGCGTCGAATCCTCACTCTATCGCCCGCTCGATCGTGTAAAGGGAATACAACCGGATGCCAGCCGGTAAGAGGAAGATGATTCCCATGAATACGCTAAACTCAACGGATACCCAAATCGCAGTCAACGTTCCGATCACGGCCGCAACAGTGAAGCCAACCCCATTGATCGGCTCGTTGCCAATTACCGCAGATTGACATCCTCGCAGGGCCCGCGCGTAACAACCAGTGTGATACGGAACGATTGAGAAAAAAACCAGCGCCACGACCAGATCATCCCGCCGGTTGATCCTCCTCTGGCAATGGGCACAGGTCAGCACCCTTTCCAAGCCACCACCACTCCCTTCACCACACGCTCCGGAATCGCTACGCCCATCGCTTCGCGGTGTGCCACCCCGAACTCCTTCCCGGGCCGAGCGTTCATCTTCTCACCGAACCGCGCCGACGATCTCCGTCTCCAGCTCCGACGCACCCGAGATATCGGCCAGGGATTTGCCCGAAGATATCGCCTTACGGACCTCCACCTCCCGGGCCTCCCGCGCCTCGGCGGTATCCAACATATTCTGTACCTTGCGCGGCGCGATGAACAAGACTCCGTTCTCGTCCGCCAACACCAGGTCACCGGTGCGCACCCGCACCCCGCCACAACGGATCGGACCCCCGATCTCCCCGGCCTCTCCCAGGGACACCGTGGTCAGCGCCGTAACCCCCCGGGACCAGACCGGGTAGTTCAACCCGTGAATCTCGGCCACGTCCGTCACCGCACCGTCGACGACGGTACCCGCGATGCCCCGTTGCATGGCGGCCCGGGTCGTCATCTCGCCCCAACAGGCACGGGAGACATCTCCCCCGCGGTCGATGACGAGCACGTCCCCCTCCGCGGCACGACCAATGCCGATATGCACCGCCGCGCCATCACGCCCACGGCAGCATATGGTGAACGCGCGCCCCACGACCCGCACGCTCTTCACCCCGGTCAGCGGACGCAGGGCGCCGTCGGCGAACCCCTCGGATATCAGGTGCCCAAAGGTCGCCGGTGCGATGGCACGCAACCTCCTCATGGTTTCCGCGCCAGCCCTCTCCCCTGATCCTTCGTGAATCCGGATCATTTACACCATCCCCTCGTTTCGCTTACTCCCCATCGCAGCGCCTCCCGATCCGTCCCGGGAGGGAATCGACCCCGGGGGCGTCCAATAGGTCTCTCCAGAGACCATTCACCGTCCCGGGGAACATCCCTCGTCGACGACCGATCCGCGCATGGATGGGGGAACATGTACCGAAAACTAAGTACCCGATACTACGATCTCGACAAACCCCGGCCGCCGCGCGATGGCCTCGACTTCTACCTGCGTCGGGCCGCGGAAAACCCCATGCCCATCCTGGAGCCCATGTGTGGCTCCGGCCGCTTTCTCCTGCCCATCCTAGAGGCCGGATACGCCATCGAGGGCGTCGACAGTTCCCCCGACATGCTCCGGGCGTGCCGGCAGCGCGCCGCCGCCCGCGGACTCAACCCCAACCTCTATGCGCAAAGGATCGAGGAACTGGACCTCCCCAAATGCTACGGCCTGGTCTTCATACCATCGGGTTCGATCAACCTCATCCCGGACGACGAGACCATCGACGCCGCCCTCCAAAGCATCCACGCGCACCTGTATCCCGGCGGCCTCTTCATCCTCGAGCTCCTCGATCGCAGCACGCTCCCCGGCGACCCGGAAACCAAGTGGTCCGACA
>PUNF01000033.1 GCA_003552525.1 Clostridia bacterium
CCCCCGACATTCTTCGACAGGCCCTAGAAAGCGGCGAGGTCGACCTCGTCCTCGATTATACCGGCTCCGGACAATACTACCACGATGTGGAGGACACGGCGCCCTGGTCCAATGCGGAGGAGGGGTATGCGCTTACAAGGCAGCTCGATCTCGAAGCCAACGACATTCACTGGCTGACACCCGCACCGGCCAACAATACCGAGATGCTGGCCCTTCGGCGACCGTTCGCCGAAACCCATGGCATCGTCGACATGCACGATTTCGCCGAGTATGTGAACGCGGGCGGCGAGGTTAAGCTGATATCCTCTGCCTCCTTTGCGGAGAATATCAAGGGATTATTGGGCTATGAAGAAGCCTACGGATTCACGCTCCGTGGCGACCAGATGATCCTGCTTTCTGCCGGGAATACTGCCGAGATGCTGAAAGCACTGGTGGAAGGTACCAACAACGTCAATGTCTCCCTCGTCTATGGTACCGATGGCGCACTGGAGGATATGGACATTACGATCATCGAGGATCCCAAGGGGATCCCTCCGGTCTACCTTCCCACCCCGGTGTTGCGTGGCGAGATGTACGAGCAGTACCCGGAGATCGAGGAGATCCTGGCCCCTGCATTCGAGAGCCTAACCCGTGAAGTCCTGCAGGATTTGAATGCGCGCGTCGCCTTTGCAGGCGAGGCCCCGCGCGATACTGCCCTTGAGTACCTTACGACGCACGGATTCCTTTCCGACTAGCAGGTGATCTGCCGGTGAAGCTGACAATGCCCGACAAGGTGTCCGTTCTCGGGTTGTGCATCGCAACGGGATCACTCGTGGCGTTCCCTTTTGTGACGTTTCGGCCCAATCGCGTGTTCGCCGGTACGCCGCTCACCGGCCTTGATTCTCTGGGCGGGTTCTTCTGGGTCATGCTCTTGTTGCTCATCCTGCTCGCCCTATCCGCGTCCCTCCGAAGGGACGGCGGTTACCCACTGCATACATTTACGGGGTTGATGGCATCGGTGTATATCTGCGTAGCGGTTTTCTGTGCCGGATACGCCGCGAATATCCTGGCGTCCCCCGAAATGCCCCATGCCCGAACTTCGCTCGGGGCGGGTTTTTGGTTGACCGCGTTTGGTGCCTATCTGGTTATCGTTGCTGCGATAAAGGGGATGTCCAACCGCTCGCCTTTGTCCTGGCTGGTCCGGATATTGCCCCTCGCCGTGCCTGCGGGCATGCTCTTTGCGGGGTGGCTGGATGCACTTTCGATCATGCAGGAATTCTTTAACCGCCGGGCGACCTTCTTCACGCAGTTTTCCGCCCACGTGACACTGTCGTTTTCATCGGTCTTCCTCGGAACCCTTGTCGGAATCGTCCTCGCTATCCTCGCCTTTCGCCTGGTGAAGGCCGAGCGATACATGTTCGCATTCATTAATCTATTCCAAACCGTGCCGACCCTTTCTTTCCTCGGGCTGTTGATGCTCCCGCTCGCCTATCTCGGGAACCGCTACGCCCTGTTCGGTGACCTGGGTGTGACCGGCATCGGTTGGGCGCCGGCTTTCATCGTTCTGTTCGCCTACACCCTGTTGCCCGTTACCGGCAATGCCCTCGCCGGTTTCCGTATAGTCGATCCGATGGTGGTGGAGGCCGCGCGGGGAATGGGTATGACTTCTCGACAGGTTTTTATGCAGATCCAGATGCCGCTCGCCCTTCCCGTCATTCTCTCTGGCATACGCACCGCCCTGACGCAGGCCATCGGCAATACCATACTGGCTGGATTGATCGGGGGCGGGGGCATGGGAACGATCATCTTCCTCGGCCTGGCGCAGTCCGCGCCCGATCTCATCCTCCTGGGGGCGCTTCCGGTGGTTGCCCTGGCACTCGCAGCCGATGGCGTCCTGCGGGTGACCGAGCTTCTGCTGCACCGGAGAATGATGGGGGAATCGTGATGATCGCACTGCACGGGGTCCATAAGCATTTCGGAGAAACCCATGCCGTTCGTGGGATCGATCTGGAGGTGGAGGCGGGTGAGCTTACGGTACTGATTGGTCCATCGGGATGTGGCAAGTCCACGCTTCTTCGCATGATCAATCGCATGGTGGAACCGTCCGAGGGGCGCGTGGAGATCGACGGGGTCGACGTTCGTGCCCTTCAGCCGGAAACTTTACGGCGCGGCATTGGATACGTCATCCAGACCATCGGGCTTTTCCCGCACCTCAGTGCCTATGAGAATATCGCCGTGGTCCCCCGCCTACTGGGGTGGGGTGAAGCGCGCATATCGGCGCGCGTGCACGAGATGTTGGAGTTGATGGGTTTGCCGGAATCCTTTTCCGGTAAACGTCCGCGGCAGCTATCGGGCGGGGAGGCCCAGCGGGTGGGGGTGGCGCGCGCATTGGCGGCGGATCCACCGATTCTCTTGATGGATGAGCCATTCGGAGCCGTCGACCCCAGGAATCGTGCCCGCCTTCAGGCCGAGTTCAACGAGATTCAACGCCAACTGAAGAAGACGGTCGTCTTCGTGACCCACGATGTGGAAGAGGCCATTCGCCTCGGGGACCG
>PUNF01000080.1 GCA_003552525.1 Clostridia bacterium
AGACTGAGCTGAGTGAAGCGATGAAGCCTTCTTGACAGGATGTGCATAGCGCTGAGCGCTATCTTGCCTCCGCGCACTGCCTCACATATAATTTGAATGCCCAAGAAGACATGTACTCTGTATGTAAGTACATGTGCTATGCATGTGCCAATGTGTCCGGTCACTAATTTAAGTGCTGGTAAATTCTGGAGCTGTTTGAGGCGAGGTTAAGGGCCGCCTGCCGTCGCCACCCACAAGTGCAGGCCTGTCAGCCTTTGATGCTGAACGTCGCGGCTGGGGCTGAGGCTCAAGACAGCGTCGTACTCACCGCCTACAGCAGGTGACTCGTTCTTTTCCAGCATGGGTCGCCGATGATGGGTTAAGTACAGTTAGATTCCCTACAGATGCAAGAAAGCAAACGCAGCATTAACACAAGGCACTTGAACCTGGATACACTCATACACGTATTTGAAAGTAGCCCACTGCAACCAATAGGATGAGGTGATGATACGAGCATCCCCACCGCTGCGGGTCTGGAGGCTCATGTTTCTCACACCGTTGCCCTATCCAATGCTGCCATTGCTGTAGCCATGTTGGGGAAATCCCCAAGTCAGCCGCTCTTGCCCCACGCACTTGCAGTGGTGCTCCTTGTCACTTATTGCACAGGCTTATCACTCGGCTCCTCTGCACCGGTGCAGGGCTGTTGGGTGGAGCACGCTGCAGCCAGATGATGCAGAGGTGAATGCACGTGCTGGTGTGGGTGCATGGTCCGCGTGCCCATGCTTGACCGCACCCCCACCAGTGAATGATGCAGCGAGCACACAGCAGCCATGCCTGCCCCTCCTCAAGAGTCCACTTTAAACGTGTATGCTTGGATGCAGGTACAGCGGAACATGAGAGCCTTCATGGACAGGCTGCTTTCGCCAAATGGCCACACCAGCACTAGCACCAGCAGCATCGGCAGTGGGCCAGCAGGCAATACATGGGACACTGGAGCAGAGATGCCCTCCTCGTGGATGGTAGGTGTGCTGGGGCAGCTTGTGTGAGGGAATGAGGGTGGAACTGCCCAAGCAGCTTTGCCATGCTGCCAGTGCAACCACCCAGGCACTGAACTTTGAGGGGGCTTGGAACGAGGGCCAACATGGTTTCATTTATATGCGCATGGACATGTTGTCAGGGTTGGGCTCTTAAACCATGGTGCAGCCCACGCCTGCTTGTGGCTGCTCCTCTCACTACCCTCTGCAGATCAAGCTGGGCCAGGCTGCCCGCTCAATCCCTTTTGCACGGCCCTTATCAGCCTGGCTTGAGGATGCAGTGGTACACTCCATGCTCGCGTCCCGCTCCACGCACTCGGTTCGCCAAGTGACGCTGAGTGGGGCGCAGGCTGTGGGGAGCAATACTGGGTAGCGTGCTCGCTCGTCCATCTTTACAAGCACAACAGGCACACACACACACACACAATCGTGAGCACATGGACACGAACGTACACACCCATGGCCAAACACAGGCAGGCATACACACATGCACCACCACGCGCTGTCTTACGTGCAGATCTCATACAAGAGCACGATTTGTCAATAGATTTGCTCAAGGTCGACGTGGAGCGGCATGAGCTGGACGTGTTGCAAGGGATTGCAGAGCAGGACTGGCTGCGCGTACGGTGCGTGCGCATTCCCAGGGATAGATCACATGCTGCTCTGAGACAGGCCACTCAGCTTAGAGGGCACAGTAGGCGCTCTTTGCACAAAGGTGTGTTTTGAGGTGTGCAAAGTTATGCCTAAGCTGATGCAGCTGAATTGGATGGAGCGCGCTCGAGGAAGCAAATCGAATACAATGCCCCACCCGCAGGCAGCTCAGCCTGGAGGTGCATGACGTCCTAGAGTCTGGCGCAGGCAGTGGGCGTGTGCAGACCCTGCAGTGTATGCTGACTTTAAGGGGGTATGATGTTCAGGTTAAGCAGGACGACCGGATGTCTGGAACAAACTTGTACATGGTGCAAGCCAAGAGGCGTGTTGCATGACGCTTTTCCATCTTTTATCGTGATTTCCTCCGTGTCTCAGCTGTTCTGTTTTGTCCGCCTGGTGAGCACTGCAAAGCTTTATACAATTGCAATACAAACCCTACTAGAATAGTACTCTACAGCTGTTTTAACAGAACGGAGGGTGTGTTTTAAGTGACAGGGGAGGGGCTGTACTCACCCCAGCCTGACTCAGGCTGCTCTGAGTTGCTGCTCGGCATGTTTGCGCTCCGCTGCCCCTATAGCCTCGCGACCCACTACATGTAGCTATAAAAGAAAAGAAAAGACAAAAGAAAAGACTACGCTAGCAGAAACCGCTACCATCTCTGATAGCTCTGCAGGCATAAGTTTGGAAAAGGTAGAGCCAGTGCAAGCACAAAACTCAGACCTCACCGGCGATTCAACAACAGGAATGACAAGCAGCAGGGTTGTCGCCTACGCCTACGGCTACGGCTACGCTACGCTACGCTACGGCCGTGCCTGAAATGCGCTACGGCGCCAGGGTAGCTCCCTACTGTCTAC